>NZ_JALCZB010000003.1:0-155954 GCF_022690745.1 Anaeromyxobacter sp. SG64
CGCCGCCGGGGGCGGCGCGGGCTGAGGGGCGGGCGCGGGGGTCTCGCCGGGCTGCGCCCCGGCGGCCGGACCGGCCTGGGCGGCGGCCTTGGCGCGGTCGCGCTGGGCCTGGAGCATCCTCGGGTTCGGGGCGAGGATCATGAACATCTGGCGCCCTTCCATGCGGGGCGCCGCCTCGATCACCGCCACCTCGCGCAGGTCCTCGATGATCCGCTGGAGCACCTTCTGCCCGAGCTCGCGGTGCGACATCTCGCGGCCGCGGAAGGTCACCGTGATGCGCGCCTTGTTCGACTCGGCGAGGAACTCGCGGACCTTCTTGATCTTGGTCGCGTAGTCGTGCTCCTCGGTGCGCGGGCGGAGCTTCACTTCCTTGAGCTGGACGACGACCTGCTTCTTCTTGGCCTCGTTCTGCTTCTTCTTCTCGAGGTACTTGAACTTGCCGTAGTCCATGATCTTGCAGACTGGCGGCTTGGCCATGGGGCTGACCTCGACGAGGTCCATCCCCAGCTCCTGCGCCCGCGCCAATGCCTGCTCGATCGGAAGCACACCGAGCTGCTCGCCTTCGGGACCGATCGCACGGACCTCACGCGCCTTGATGCGGCGGTTGGTGCGCGCGTCCCGGTTCCCTCCCCCTCGGCTGTCTCGCTGCTGGATCGCCATGCTCCTCCACTACGGTCGCCGTCGCTCCCCAGGTGGCCTCAAAGGACGAGGCCCCGGGAGCGGGGCCGAAAAGACGCTGTAGGATAAGGATTTCACGAGCGAAGTCAAACGCGGCGGTGCGCCGGGGCCGCGACGGCGAGGGAGGGACCCGCCGCCGCGCCCGGCGCCCACCCTCCCCTACCTCGCGTTGGGGTCCGAGGAGTCCTTCTTGGCCTCGCGGATCCAGCTCATCATGTCGCGCAGGCGCTTGCCCACCTCCTCGATGGGATGCTGGGCCTCGGCCTCGCGCATCTTGTCGAACATGGGCCGCCCGACCTGGTTCTCGATGATGAACTCCTTCGCGAACTGGCCGCTCTGGATCTCGCGCAGGATCTTCCGCATCTCCTCCTTCGTCTGGCTCGTCACCACGCGCGGGCCGCGGGTGTAGTCGCCGTACTCGGCGGTGTCCGAGATGGAGTGACGCATCCAGGCGAGCCCACCCTCGTACATCAGGTCGACGATGAGCTTCAGCTCGTGCAGGCACTCGAAGTAGGCGCTCTCCGGCTGGTAGCCCGCCTCGGTGAGCACCTCGAAGCCCGCCTTCACGAGCGCCGAGGCGCCGCCGCAGAGGACCGCCTGCTCGCCGAACAGGTCGGTCTCCGTCTCCTCCTTGAAGGTCGTCTCGAGGACGCCGGCGCGCGTGCAGCCGATCCCCCGCGCGTACGCGAGCCCGACGGCCTTGGCCTGGCCGCTCGCGTCCTGGTGGACGGCGATGAGGCCGGGGATGCCGCGGCCGTCCTGGTACTGCCGGCGCACCATGTGGCCCGGCCCCTTCGGCGCGACGAGGAGCACGTCCACGCCCTCGGCGGCGCGGATCTGGCCGAAGTGCACGTTGAACCCGTGCGCGAAGAGGAGCGCCTTCCCCTTCGTCATGTGCTGCGCGATCTCCTCGTCGTAGACCTTCTTCTGCGTCTGGTCCGGGATGAGGACCATGATGACGTCGGCCTCGCGGGCGGCCTCCGCCACGGAGACGACGCGCAGCCCGGCGCCCTCGGCCTTCGCCTTCGAGCGCGAGCCCGCGCCGAGGCCGACGCGGACGTCGACCCCGGAGTCGCGGAGGTTGAGCGCGTGGGCGTGGCCCTGCGAGCCGTAGCCGATCACGGCGACCTTGCGCTTCTTGAGCAGGTCGAGGTTCGCGTCCTTGTCGTAATAGATGGTGGCAGCCATTCTTGGTTCCTCGCTACTTGAGATTGGGGGGAGCGAGCGTCTTGAAACCGCGCTCGAGGGCGATGCGTCCGGAGCGGCAGATCTCCTGGATTCCGAAGGGGCGCAGCCGGTCCTCGAGCGCGTCGAGCTTCCCGGCGTTGCCGCTCGCCTCGACGACGAGCGCGTCGGGCGAGACGTCCACGATGGTCGCCTCGTAGGTCTCGGCGAGCGCCCGGAGCTCGGCGTGGTTGCGCTCCGGGGTGTGGATCTTCACGAGCATGAGCTCGCGCTCGATGAGGTCCGCCGCCGAGAGCTCGCGGACCTCGACGACGGGGACGAGCTTCTGGACCTGCCGCACCACCTGCTCGACGGTCTTCGAGCCCAGGCGCACGACGATGGTCATGCGCGAGTACTCGGGCCGCTCCGTCGGTCCGACGGTGAGGCTCGCGATGTTGTACCCGCGCCGCGAGAAGAGGCCGGAGATGCGGTGGAGCACGCCCGGCTTGTTCTCGACGAGGAGGCTGATGGTGTGGGTGGACCCGTTGGGCTTCTCTTCGGTGCGTTCCATCCTAGTCACCTCCGCCGTCGATCATGTCGTTCAAGGGGGCGCCGGCCGGCACCATCGGGAACACCTTCTCCTGACGGCGGACCCGGACGTCGACGATGGTCGGGCCCTTCGAGTTCGCGAGCGCCTGATCGATGACCTGGTCCAGCTCCTCGGGCGTGCGCGCGCGGAGCCCGAGGCAGCCGTACGCGTCCGCGAGCTTCACGAGATCGGGGCGATCCGTGAGCGGCGTCTGCGCGAAGCGGCGCTCGTAGAAGAGCTCCTGCCACTGCCGGACCATGCCGAGGAACAGGTTGTTGAGGACGAAGATCTTGATCGGCAGCTCGAGGTCCACCGCGGTCGCGAGGTCCTGCAGCGTCATCTGGAACGAGCCGTCGCCGTCGATGCCGATCACGAGCTCGCCGGGCCGGCCGAGCTGGGCGCCGATCGCCGACGGGAGGCAGAAGCCCATCGTGCCGAGGCCGCCCGAGGTGATGAACTGGCGCGGCTCGGAGGTCCGCCACCACTGCGCCGCGAACATCTGGTGCTCGCCGACGCCGGTCGTGACGATGGCCTTCCCGCCCGTCTTCTTCCAGAGCGTGTCGACGACGTACTGCGGGAGCAGGTACTTCTGCCCGTCCTGCTCGTACTTGAGCGGGTACTTCTTCCTCCACTCGTCGATCCGCTTCCACCACGCCGAGAGGTCGGGCTTGCCGTGCGCGGCCTCCGCGCGGCGCACCTCGTCGGTGAGCTGCGGCAGGAGCCGCCTCAGGTCGCCGACGAGCGGGACCGTCGCGGTGACGAGCTTCGAGATCTCGGCGGGGTCGATGTCGAGGTGGACGATCTTCGCCTCGGGCGCGAAGGTCGAGAGCTTGCCCGTGACGCGGTCGTCGAAGCGCGCGCCGAGCGCGATGATGAGGTCCGAGTACTGCACGGCGTAGTTCGCGTACCGCGAGCCGTGCATGCCGAACATGCCGAGGCACTGCGAGCTCGTCTCGGGGAAGGCGCCCTTCCCGTGCACGGTCGTGACGACCGGCGCCCCCACGAGCTCCGCGAAGGCCGAGACCTCCTTGTGCGCGTCCGAGATCCGGACGCCGCCGCCGAGGTAGATGATCGGGCGCGTCGCGCCGCGGATGAGCACCGCGGCGTCCTTGAGCCGCGGCTCCTCGCGCACGGGCGGGTGGTAGCCGGGGATCTCGACGGTCTCCGGGTACTCGAACTCGAACTCGGTGTTCTGGATGTCCTTCGGGATGTCCACGAGCACCGGGCCCGGCCGCCCGGTGCGCGCGACGTAGAACGCCTCCTTGAGGATGCGCGGCAGGTCGTGCACGTCGGTCACGAGCCAGTTGTGCTTCGTGATGGGCATCGTGATGCCCGTGATGTCCGCCTCCTGGAAGGCGTCGGACCCGATGAGCGAGGTCGCGACGTTGCCCGTGATGGCGACGAGCGGGACCGAGTCCATGTACGCGTCGGCGATCGCGGTGACGAGGTTCGTCGCGCCGGGGCCGGACGTCCCGAAGCACACGCCGACCTTCCCGGTCGCGTGCGCGTACCCCTCCGCCGCGTGCCCGCCCACCTGCTCGTGGCGGATGAGCACCTGCTTCGGGCGCTCGCACCCCCACATCGCGTCGTAGATCGGCAGGATCGTCCCGCCGGGCATGCCGAAGACGTAGTCGACGCCCTCGGCCTCGAGCGCGCGGCGAACCGCCATCGCGCCCGTGATCTTCTCCTTGGCCATGTCTTCCTCGTGAAGCGCTTTACGTTCCGTGTGAGACCGCAGCTCGCGAGACGGAGACGGCGGGCCCTCCCCGCCCCGGCGAGCGCCGGGGCGAGGCGCCCGCCGCTATACCTTCGACTCGAACGCCGCGATGGCCTCCTCCTGCGAGAGCAGGAAGCCGAGCTCGTCGACGCCGTTCAGCAGGCAGTACTTCGCGAACCCGTCGAGGGGGAACGAGGCGGTCGTGCCGTCGGGCAGCGCGACCGTCTGCGAGGAGATGTCGATGCGGACCTTCGCGCCCGGCGCCGCGAGCAGCTTCGCGTGGCTCGCGGGATCGAGCACGACCGGGACGAGCCCGTTCTTGAGGGCGTTGTTGCGGAAGATGTCGGCGATGCGCGTCGAGACGACCGCGCGGATGCCGTGGTCGACGAGCGCCCACGGCGCGTGCTCGCGCGACGAGCCGCAGCCGAAGTTGTCGCCCGCGACGAGGACGGTGCAGCCCTGCGCCTCGGGGAGGTTCAGCACGAACTCGGGCCGCGGCTTCCCGCCGGCGTCGTAGCGCCAGTCGGAGAAGAGCGCCTTCCCGAGCCCCTGCTTGTCGGTGACCTTGAGGAAGCGCCCCGGGATGATCTGATCGGTGTCGATGTTCTCGCGCGGGATGACGACCGTGCGGCTCTCGATGGTGCGGATCGGTTCCATGGTCCTAGCCCTCCACCAGCCGCCGCGGATCGGCGACCGCGCCGGACACCGCCGCCGCCGCCGCCGTCGCCGGGCTCGCGAGCAGCGTCCGCCCGCCGGGCCCCTGGCGCCCCTCGAAGTTCCGGTTCGACGTCGAGACGCAGTACTGGCCGGGCTCGAGCATGTCGCCGTTCATGGCGAGGCACATCGAGCAGCCCGGCTCGCGCCACTCGGCGCCCGCGTCGCGGAAGATCCGGTCGAGCCCCTCCGCCTCCGCCGCCTTCTTCACGGCGTGGGAGCCCGCCACGACGAGCGTCCGCGTCCTCACCTTGCGGCCGCGCATCACCCTCGCCGCCTCGCGCAGATCCTCGAGCCGGCCGTTCGTGCAGCTCCCCACGAACACCACGTCGATCTTCTGCCCGAGGATGGGCTTCCCCGGCGTGAGCGCCATGTAGCGGAGCGCGCTCTCGAGCGTCGCGCGCGCGGCGGGATCCTTCTCTGCCCCCGGATCCGGGATGCGCCCGGTGACGGGGATGCCCTGCGCCGGGTTCGTGCCGAAGGTGACCATCGGCTCGAGGCGCGAGACGTCCACCGTCACCTCCCGGTCGTAGACCGCGCCGTCGTCCGTCGGGAGCCTTCGCCAGCGCGCCACCGCCGCCTCGAACGCGGCGCCCTGCGGGACGCGGGGCTTCCCGGCGAGCCACTGGAACGTGACGTCGTCGGGCGCGATCATCCCGGCCCGGGCGCCGCCCTCGATCGCCATGTTGCAGAGGGTCATGCGCCCTTCCATGGTGAGCGCGCGCACCGCCGGGCCCGTGAACTCCATCACGTGCCCCGTGCCGCCGCCCACGCCGATCTGGGCGATGATCGCGAGGACGAGGTCCTTCGCGGTGACGCCCGGCTGCAGGGCCCCCTCCACGCGGATGGCGAGCGAGCGCGGCTTGCGCTGGAGGAGACACTGCGTCGCGAGGACGTGGCCGACCTCGGACGTCCCGATGCCGAAGGCGAGCGCGCCGAAGGCGCCGTGGGTGGCGGTGTGGCTGTCGCCGCAGACCACCGTCATGCCCGGCTGCGTCGCCCCCATCTCCGGCCCGAAGACGTGCACGACGCCCTGCTGCGGATCGCCGAGGCCGTGGAGCTCCACGCCGAAGTCGCGCGCGTTCCGCTCGATCTGCGCGACCTGGGCCTCGTTCTGCGCGTCGTAGAACGGCCAGCGGCCGTCGGGCAGCCGCGGGAGCGTCGGGGTGGAGTGGTCGGTGGTGGCGAGCGTGCGGTCGGGGCGCCGGACCTTGAGGCTCCGCTCCCGCAGCATGGAGAACGCCTGCGGGCTCGTCACCTCGTGCATGAGGTGGAGGTCGACGTAGAGGACGGCGGGCGTCTCCGGCGTCTCGGCGCGGACGACGTGGGCGTCCCAGACCTTCTCGAACAGCGTGCGCGCGCGGCGCGCGTCGGTGGCGGCGGTCATCAGACGGTACCCATCTCCTCGCGGCGGGCCTCGTCGGTCGCCGGCGTCTTCAGCGCGATGCGGTTCACGACGTCGAGGAACGCGCGCGCCGACCCCTCGACGATGTCGGTCGAGAGCGCCCGGCCGCGGTAGACGCCGGACGCGTGCTCGACCTCGATCGACACCTCGCCCTGCGCGTCCTCGCCCGTCGAGACGCTCACGATCTGGTAGTCGCGCAGCTTCACCGGGATGCCGGTGATCTTCTCGATGGCGCGGTAGACGGCGTCGACCGGCCCGTCGCCGGTGGCCGCCTCGCGGCGCTGCTCGCCGCCGCGCGAGCGGAGCGCGATCGAGGCGACCGGGAGCGTGCCCGTGCCGGAGGTCGTCGACAGCGCCTCGAGCTCCCAGGCGCGGCCGCCCTGGGCGAGCATCTGGCCGTGGACGACGAGCGCCTCGATGTCGGCGTCGTAGATGTCCTTCTTCTTGTCGGCAAGGACCTTGAAGTCCTGGAAGACCTTGTCCACCGCGGCGTCCTCGAGCACGTAGCCGAGCGCCACGAGCCGCTCCTTCAGCGCGTGCCGGCCCGAGTGCTTGCCGAGGACGAGCTGGCTCTTCGTGAAGCCGACCTCCTCGGGGCGCATGATCTCGTAGGTCTCACGGTGGGTGAGCATCCCGTGCTGGTGGATGCCGGCCTCGTGGGCGAACGCGTTCTGGCCGACGATCGCCTTGTTGCGCTGCACGTGGAGGCCGGTCACCTGCGAGACCAGCCTGCTCGTCGGGTAGAGGCGCTCCGTCTTCACGCCCGTGCGCACGCCGAGGACGTCCTGCCGGGTGCGGAACGCCATCACGACCTCCTCGAGGGAGGCGTTGCCGGCGCGCTCGCCGATGCCGTTGATGGTGCACTCGACCTGGCGCGCCCCCGCCATGACACCCGCGAGGCTGTTGGCCACCGCGAGGCCCAGGTCGTTGTGGCAGTGCACCGACATGACCACGCCGTCGATGCCGCGCACGTGCTGCTTCAGGTAACGGAGGGTGTCCGCGTAGGTGGTCGGCAGCGCGTACCCCACCGTGTCCGGGATGTTCACCGTGCCGGCGCCGGCCTCGATCACCCGCTCGACCACCTCGGCGAGGAACTCGAGCTCCGTGCGGGCGGCGTCCTCGGTGGAGAACTCGACGTCGTCGAAGCGCTCGCGCGCGAGCTTCACGCCGTCCACCGCGCGGCGGATGATCTCGTCCTTCGCGAGCTTCAGCTTGAAGTCACGGTGGATGGGCGAGGTGGCCAGGAACACGTGGCAGCGGCGGCGCGGGGCGTCCTGCAGGCCCTTCCACGCGGCGTCGATGTCGCCCCGCGTGCAGCGGGCGAGGCTCGCGATGCTGGGGCCCTCGACCTCGCGCGATACGGCCTGGATGGCCTCGAGATCCCCCGGCGAGGCGGCCGCGAACCCGGCCTCGATGACGTCGACGCCCAGATCCCGCAGGGCCCGCGCGACCTGGAGCTTCTGCCCCAGGTTCATCGACGCCCCGGGCGACTGCTCGCCGTCGCGCAGCGTGGTGTCGAAGATGATGACCCTGTCGGCGTCTCTCACGGCAACGCTTTCTCCGCCGCCCTCGCGACGGGAACCCTGGGGTTTGCTCGCTTCTGAGCTGCGGTGGGAACGATCGGCGGCTGAGCTCGTGCTGGCTTGGGAAGAAACGGTCCGTTGTTCGGGGGAATCTGTCGACATGCGGTCTCCTGGCTCCTGTTTCGTTGGGGCCGGAGAACGTCGCCTGTCGGGGGCAACCTCTCCGGCCGGTTCGGCGGAAGAGGTCGCGGCGCGGCGTTAGCCTGACCGGGATACCTCTCCCGCCAGGCTAAGAAGTCGGTGCGCGCGTACGAGGAACATCAGAAAAACGAGCCTAGCGATCCGCGAGCGGACCTGTCAAGCGGGGCGCACGACGCGCACGGCGGGCCGCCGCGCTCCCTGCGAAGGAGCGGGCGCACGATCGCTGATCGAAGGGCGAGCACGACGCGATGGGCCTCGAGCCCGTCACTCCGCGTGGACGCTCGGATGATCGCCAAACGACGGCGTGATTCGCGAATCACCCGAGGTGATTCTCGAATCGCCGGCCGTCGCCTAGTACGGCGGCGTCGCCTCGCGGCGCAGCAGCGCCTCGAACGCGTCGAGCGACATGGTCTTGAGATCCTCGCCGCCGTGGCGGCGGGGCGCGACGCCCTTCGCCTCGACCTCCTTCTCGCCGATGACGAGCGAGAAGGGGATCTTCGCGAGCTGCGCGTTGCGGATCTTGGCGCCGAGCTTGTCGGAGGACTCGTCGAGCTCGACGCGCCAGCCCTGGGCCGCGAGCTTCGCCTGGACCTCGCGCGCCCAGGCGTCGAACCGGTCCGAGACCGTCACGACGCGCGCCTGCACCGGCGCGAGCCAGGCCGGGAAGACGCCGGCGTAGTGCTCGGTGAGGATGGCGATGAAGCGCTCGAAGGAGCCGTACACCGCGCGGTGGATGACGACCGGCCGGTGCTCGTGGTTGTCGTCGCCGACGTAGGTGAGGTCGAACCGCTCCGGCGCCGCGTAGTCGAGCTGGATCGTGCAGGTCTGCCACTTGCGGCCGAGCGAGTCGGTCACGACGAAGTCGATCTTCGGGCCGTAGAACGCGCCGTCGCCCGGGTTCAGCTCCCAGGGCAGGCCCATCTTGTCGAGCGCGGCGCGGAGCGCGCCCTCCGCCTTGTCCCAGAGCGCGTCGTCGCCGATCCGGTCCTCGGGCTTCAGCGGGCGGGTCGAGAAGAGCAGCGAGAACTCGAGCCCGAACGCGCCGTACACCGTCTTCATGAGCTCGACGATCCGGCTGACCTCCTCCGGGATCTGCGACTCCATGAGGTAGAGGTGCGCGTCGTCCTGCGCGAACTGGCGGACGCGGGTGAGCCCGCCGAGCGAGCCGGAGAGCTCGTTCCGGTGCAGCGTGTCCACCGTGAAGTAGCGGATGGGGAGCTCGCGGTACGAGCGCTTCCCCATCTTGTAGAGCAGGTGGTGCGAGGGGCAGTTCATCGGCTTGAGGCTCATCGAGAGCCGCTCGTCGACGGGGAGCGCCGGGTCCGACTCCTTGTCGAACACGAGGAACATGTTCTCGCGGTAGACGCCCCAGTGGCCGCTCTGCTCCCACAGCCGCTTGTTGAAGAGGAGCGGCGTCTTCACCTCCTGGTACCCGCCCTTCGTCACGAGGCGCCGCATCGCGTCCTCGAGGACGTTGTAGAGCGTGGTCCCGTTCGGCAGCCAGAACGCCGCGCCGGGCGCGACCTCGTGGAACGCGAACAGGCCGAGCGCGGGCCCGAGCTTGCGGTGATCGCGCTTCCGCACCTCCTCGAGCTTCGCGAGGTGCGCCTCGAGCTCCTTCTTGTCGAAGAAGGCGGTGCCGTAGATGCGCTGGAGCATCGCGTTCCGCGCGTCGCCGCGCCAGTACGCCCCCGCGACGTTGAGGAGCTTCACGACGCCGATGCGCTTGGTCGACGGACCGTGCGGGCCGAGGCAGAAGTCGACCCAGTCGCCGTGGCGGTAGAGCGTCAGCGTCTTCGCCCCGCGCGCGGCGATGTCCTTCACGATCTCGACCTTGTACTTCTCGCCCAACCCCTCGAAGAGCCCGAGCGCGGCGTCCATCGAGATCTCCTCGCGGACGAACGGGAGGTCGGCCGCGATGGCCTCGTTGGTCGCCTTCTCGATCTTCTCGAGGTCCTCCGGCGTGAAGGGCGTCTCGCGCGCGAAGTCGTAGTAGAAGCCGTCCTCGATCGCCGGGCCGATGGTGACCTGGGTGCCCGGGTAGAGCTTCTGGACGACCGAGGCCATGACGTGCGCCGCGTCGTGGCGCGCGACCTCGAGCGCCTCGGGGCTCTTCGTGGTGACGATCTCGAGCTTCGCGTCGCGGTCGATCGCGCGCGAGAGGTCCACCGCCTCGCCGTCGAGCCTGGCGAAGTAGGCGGCCTTGGCGAGCCCGGGCCCGATCGACGTCTTCACGAAGTCGAGGACGGTGGTGCCGCGCGGCGCGTCCTTCTGGCTGCCGTCGGGGAGGGTCACCTTCACGAGATCGGACATGGTCGTCTTCCTTAACCGCGCGCGGCGCGAAAGGCCAGCGGCGACGCGCTTGTAGCCCACGGGACGGTCGCCATCAAGCACTCCCCGCGAGCCGATGAGCGAGGGGATGCGGCGTTCTCGACCCGGTCCGATCGCGCTCGCTCGAGAGCGCCGCTCCCATGCCGTGGCCGGAGCGGCGTGGAGCTGGACGGGTTCTATCCGTGGCGCGTCGAGCAGCGCGCGGGTCTGCTATAAGCGGCGGTGTGCAGCGCTCCTCGTGGGAACGCTCGCTGCGGGTAGCGGCCGGCCTGGCCGTGTCCGCCGCGGCGCTCTGGTTGACCCTGCGAAACCGGGATCTCGGCGCGATCTGGCGAGCCGCCCGCGCCGCCGACCCGCGGTACCTCGCGGCGTACCTGGCGATCCTCGTCGCCTCGCACTTCCTGCGCGCCGCTCGCTGGTCCCTGCTGCTCGAGCCGAGCGCGCGCATCCCTTTCGCGCGAGTGAACGCGGTGAGCGCGGTCGGGTTCATGGCGACGCTGATCCTTCCGCTCCGGCTCGGAGAGCTCGTCCGGCCCGCGCTCGTCGCCGATCCGCACGAGGTGCCGCTGCCGGCGGCCCTGTCGACCGTCATCGTGGAGCGCGTGGTGGATGGCCTGTTCTCTGCGCTCGTACTCGTCGGGACGTTGCCGTTCCTCCCCAGCACCGCCCCCGGCGTCGCCCTGCTGCGCGCCGGCGGCTGGGCCGTCTTCTTCGCGTTCGCCGGCGCCGTCGCCTTCCTCGCGATCGCCGCGGCGAATGGGGCCGCCGCCATCCGGTTCGCGCATCTGGCGCTCGACCCCCTCTCGCCGCGCGTCGCCGCGCGGGTCTCCGCCGTCGCGACGACCTTCGTCGAGGGTCTCCGCCGCTTGCCTCGCCGCCGGGGACTCGCCTGTTTCCTCGCCCTGACCGTCGTGTTCTGGGCGCTCGGCGGCTGGAGCATCGCGGTGCTGGCGCAGGGCTTCGGATTCGGCCTCTCGTCGCTCCAGGCGTTCACGGTCCTCGGCGTCCTCTCCGTGGGGATGATGATCCCCGCCGGACCCGCGATGCTCGGGACGTTCCAGGCGTCTGCGGTCCTCGGGCTCTCGCTCGTCGCGCCCGGAGCGCTCGCCGGGGCGCAGGGCCTCGCCTTCGCGAACGTGCTGTGGGGAGCGCAGCTCCTCCAGGTCGTCGCGATGGGCGTACCGTTCCTCTTCTCTCGCCACGTCGACCTGCACCGGATCGGCCGGCAGCTCGGTCCAGTTCGGACGGCGGAGGCGTTGCCACGCGAATGAGCCGCGACTCACGCCCGTGGCTGTCGGTCGTGATGCCGACCTACAACGGCGCCGCTTACGTCGGCGCGGCGCTGGAGAGCGTCTGCCGGGAGGCCGCCGACGACATCGAGGTGGTGGTCGCGGACGACGGTTCCACGGACGCGACGCTCGACGTCGTCCAGAGCTACGGCGCGCGCGTCGCGCTGCGCGTCGTCAGCCGTGAGCGCGTCGGCAACTGGGTCGTGGGAACGAACACGGCGCTGCGGGCCGCGAACGGCCGGTTCGCGTGCTTCCTGCACCAGGACGACGTCTGGCTCCCCGGGCGCGTCGCGGCGCTTCGGCGCGAGCTCGCCACCTTCGAGGGCCCGCTGCTCGTTCACGCGTCCACGTTCCTCGATCCAGGGGGCGCACCGCTGGGCGCGTGGCGGACGCCGTTCCGCGCGGGGGGGACGGTGGCGTCCAGCGCGTTCGTCGAGCGACTGCTCGTCCAGAACTTCCTCGCCATCCCCGCGCCGGTGTTCGACCGCGCGTCCGCCCTGGACCTCGGTGGCCTCGACGAGTCGCTGTGGTACACGGCGGACTGGGACTTCTGGCTGCGCCTCGCGCGGCTCGGCCCCGTGCGCGTCCTCCGCGAACGCCTCACCGGCTTCCGGGTGCACCCCGGCTCGCAGACGATGGCGAAGGACCGCACCCGGCGTGCCTTCGAGGAGCAGCTGTCGGCCGCCCTCGAGCGCCACCTCGAGGCCTGGGCGCGCGACGTTCCTCCACGGCGCGCGAGATCGGTCCGCCGGGCCGCCGAGTTCTCGATCCAGGTGAACAGCGCCCTCGCGGCCGCGTACCGAGGCGAGCGGCTGGACGTCGCCGGGCTGGCGAGATCGTTCGTCGCGCTCGGGCCGGCTGGATGGACCCGGTATCTGCGCGACTCCCGGATCTTCGAGCGGGTAGGCGCCCGGCTGCAGCTCCGAAGGTGATCGCGGTGAATTCCATTGCCGCCGAGGTCCGGTACACTGCGCGAGCCGACTCACCCGCAGCGGGATCTCGATGAGCCCAAGAGAAAGCACGGCGCGCTCCGACATGGCGCCCACGAACGATTTGGACGTCTCCGTCGTCATCCCCTGCCTGAACGAGGTGAAGACGCTCGGCACCGTGATCGAGAAGGCGCAGCGTGCGTTCGCAGCGCTCGGGCTCGAGGGAGAGGTCGTCGTGGCCGACAACGGCTCGACCGATGGCTCCATCGACGTCGCGACCGGCCTCGGGGCGCGCGTCGTGAAGGTTCCCGAGCGCGGCTACGGGAACGCGCTCCGCCATGGCATGGCGGCTGCCCGGGGACGGCTCCTCGTCATGGGGGACGCGGACGATACGTACGACTTCGGCGAGCTCGGCCGATTCGTGGAGGCCTTCGACGGGGGCGCCGACTTCGTGATGGGGACGCGGTTGCCTCCGGGGCGCATCCTCCCCGGCGCGAACCCCTGGATGCACCGCCGCGTCGGCACTCCCGTCCTCACGTTCATCCTGAACCGCCTGTTCGGGACCGGCATCCGCGACGTCAACTGTGGGATGCGGGCGATCGCCCGCGACAAGTTCTCGCAGCTCGACCTGCGGAGCGGCGGGATGGAGTTCGCCTCCGAGATGCTGATCAAGGCGGCGGTCGAGAAGCTCCGCATCGCGGAGGTTCCCGTCACGCTGCACCCGGACCGCCGCGGACGTCCGCCTCACCTCCGCAGGTGGAGCGACGGCTGGCGTCACCTCGAGTTCATGCTGCTCCACGCCCCGGATCAGCTGCTGTTCGTGCCCGGCGTCCTGTTGCTGGCGCTCGGGCTGCTGTTCTCCGTCCCGGTGAGCTTCGGACCGGTGCACCTGCTGGGACGCACGTTCGACTTCCACCTCCTCTTCCTCGGCGGCTCGATGGCCCTCATCGGCCTCCAGGGCCTGCTGGGCGCCATCCTGGTGCGGGACGTGGCGCGCGGGCGCGTGCTGCGTCCCAACGCCCTGCTGTCCGGCCTTGCGCGCCACCTCACCATGGGGCGGGGTCTGGCTGCGGGGGCCCTGCTGTTCGCGTGCGGGTTCGCCATCGACGCCGTCGTGCTCTTCTCGTGGATCGCCGAGCACTTCGGGGCCCTCAACGAGCCGCGCAGGAGCATCCTCGGGCTCCTGCTCATGACCATCGGCGCCGAGATCGGGCTCGCCACGTTCCTCCACGCGGCGCTCAGGAAGCACCGGTGAGGTCCGCGGACCCGCGCCTGGAGTCGCCGCGCGATCGGAAGGGCGATTACGCCGACCGGCTCGTGGGGCTCCAGCAGGCCTGGTGGAAGCGGCTGCTCGACGTGCAGCGCCCGTACCGGGAGCACCTTCGTCGGCTGAACCTGGGATTCGTCCTCGAGGTCGGCTGCGGCATCGGGCGGAACCTGGCTCATCTCGGGCCCGGCGCTGCCGTCGGGGTGGACGTCGACGCGAGGGCGGTCGAGATCGCGCGCGCGCGCCGGCTCGTCGCGTTCACCCCGGAGGAGCTCGACGCGTCCGCGTTCGCGGTCGCCGGTCGGTTCGACGCGCTGCTCCTGTCCCACGTCCTCGAGCACCTGCACCTCGGCGACGCGGAGGCCCTCGTCCGCAGGTATCTGCCGCTCTTGCGTGCGGACGCGCGCGTGGTCGCCATCACGCCGCAGGAGGCGGGCTTCCGCTCGGACCCGACCCACGTCGAGTTCATGGACTTCACCCGGGTCGCGACGGTCCTGGAGGGCGCCGGCCTCGAGCTCTCGGAGCGGTACTCGTTCCCCTTCCCGCGCGCGGTCGGGCGGGTGTTCAAGTACAACGAGTTCGTGTGCATCGCGCGGAAGCACCGATGAGCACCGAGCCCCGTCGCGAGCGCCCGCCCGGCACGGATCCGGATGGCCGGGGATCGCGCGGTCCTCGTTCGCCGCGCGGCGGCGGCAGAGCTCACCGCCGGGGCGACGAGCCTCGCGGGGCGCTCCCCGCCTTCAGCCGGCGCTCGGCGCTCTGGACGGCTGCGATCGCCGGCTATCTCGTCTACGCGGCCGCCCTGCTCTCTCCCATCTGGCTGCAGCGGGTCGAGCCGAAGTGGGACGCCGTCAACTACTTCTATCCCGCGTTCGCCTTCACCCGCGACGCGCTCCTCGACGGCCGAGCGCCGCTCTGGGATCCGTTCACGAACTGCGGGCTCCCGTTCCACGCCGATCCGCAGGCGCCGCTCCTCGATCCGCTCGCCCTCCTGCTCGCGCCCGCAGCGCCGTCCGCCTCGCAGGGGTTCGCTCTCTACTGGAGCATTCACTGGGCGTGGGCGGGGCTCGGCGCCCTCCTGCTCGCGTTCGCCCTCGGCGCCGGGCCCGTGGGCGGACTCGTCGCCGCGATCGCCTACGCCTTCTCGGGGTTCTTCGTCGGGAACGCGCAGCACACGACGTGGATCGTGACCGCGAGCTGGCTGCCCTGGACGTTCGGCCTCGCGCACCTCGCCTTGTTCCGGCGATCCTGGGGGCTCGCGTTGCTCGCCGGTGCCGCCGCGGGGCTCTCGGCGCTCGGAGGGTATCCGGGGCTCGTCAGCTTCCAGGTGTTCGCGCTCGCCCTCTGGCTGTTCGCCGCCGCCGCCGCCTCGGACGCGCGCGGCGCGGACCTCTGGCGTTCGCTCGCGCGCGCCGCCGCGATCGTCGCCGTGGTGACGGTCGTGCTCGTCGCGATCTGGGCGCCCGTGCTGCACGCGTTCCTCACCCACGCGGCCCAGTACACGGACCGCGCCGGGCCGCTCCCCCGCGAGGTCGCGAACTATCAGAACCCATTCACCCTCCGCGCCGCGGTGTCTCTGCTCTTTCCGCGCGCGGTGCTCGAGCTGCGGGACACCTTCGACTCCGACGTCTCGATGCTCGACGGGTACGCCGGCGCCCTCGCGCTCCTGCTCGCCGCCGCGTGGGTCCGCGCGCGCGGCCTGAGACGGGCGTGGTGGATCGTGGCGTTCGCGGCGCTGATGTTCGCCGTCTCGCTGGGAGGCGCCGCGGGAGTACGGACCCTGCTGTACGATCTCGTGCCTCCGACGCGCTACATGCGTCACAACGCCGGGTTCCGGATCTTCTGGATCCTGCCGCTCGCCGCGGCGGCAGGGGCCGGCCTCACCGCGATCTTCCGGCGCGCCGAGCTCCGACGCTGGACCACGCGTGCGGCGGTCGCGTGGCTCGCCGGCGCGATCGCGCTCGCCGTCTGGGTCGCGAGCGCGCTCTCACGCCACGACGTGACCCAGGAGGTCGTGGCGCTCGCCCTCGTCCCGGGGCTCGCAGTGGTCGCGCTCGGCTGCGCGGCGATCGCGTGGGCGGCAGGCGCACCGTCCGCGACGCGGGCGCGGGCCGGCCTGACGATCGTGGCGCTGCTGTTCGCTGGGGATCTCGCGATCCACGTCCACTCCCAGGCGAAGACGGTGTGGACGGTCCCGGGTGCGATCGCGGAGCTCGAGCGCACGTCGATCGCGATCCCGGCGACCGCGCGGCGGCTGCTCCCGGCGGAGCAGGAAGCGCTCGGCATCCAGCTCGGGTGCCTGAACTACCAGCAGGTGCTCCGCCTGCCCGTCGTCGAGGGATACGTCACGATGACGGCACAGGGCTTCAACGATGGGCTCGTGCAGAGCCGGTTCGCCGCGGTGCTCGCGGCGAACCGGTTCTGGCTGTCGCCGCACACCTCCGAGGCGCCTCCCGCGGGATGGGAGGCGGCGATACTCTCGAACGTCGACGCGGACTCCCCGGTGCCGGTGCTGGTCGACGGGCGGGGGCCCGTGCTCCCCGGCGATCCGGTCCGCCCCGGGACCTACGGCGGCGTGAGGATCACGTCCTTCGCTCCCGAGCGCGTCGTGCTCGACCTGGACGTGCCAGCGGGACGCGGAGCGGTCCTCGCGAGCACCGAGCGCTACGCGCCGGGCTGGAGCGCCGAGATCGATGGCGCCCCCGCGGAGGTGTTGCGCGTGAACCGTTGGTTCCGCGGCGCCGCGGTCTCGGCCGGGCGGCACCGGGTGGTGTTCCAGTACCAGCCGCGGGGCTGGTGGCCGCTCGTGGCGCTCTCGGCGATCGCTCTGGTGCTCAGCGTCGTGGGCGGAGGCGCCCTCATGGTGCGTAACGCCCGGAGACAGCCGCCTTCATCCGTCGCGTGACGAGGTTCACGCCGCCATCCGGTGGACCGCTGGGTGAATCGAGAGGGCCGCTTCGCTCAAGGCCCAGGCGACCGCGAGCCCGGAACGCGAGAGCACGAACTCGTCGCCCCGCTCGAGCACGTGGTCGTCGAGGTCGCCCTCCTGCGTGACGAGCACGGTGCCGCGCTCGACCCGCACGGCGATCCCGATCCCCGCGGGCAGCCGCTGCGCCGCGTTCTCCGGGAGTTCCCACATCTCGCTGGTCGTCGTCCTGCTCGTCGTCATGGCTCGCCCTTTCGACGCCGCTCTCCCGCGTACGCCCGTCGGCACTACGTGGAGCGGGCTCACTGGTTACAGTGGCGGCGAGAAGGGTGCGCCGGCACCGCTCGGTGCTGCGCACGGGGTGCGCGCCGTTGCCCGGCCCTTTCGCGGCTACGCACCGGCATCGCCGCTGCGAAGCGGGAGCGGCGCGCCGCCGGTTCCGAGCCGCGGCTTTCCGAAGGTGTTCGACGTGAACCGAGAGAGCCGGGCAACTCGCGACGAACGGGCGATCACACCGCAGCGGCGCGCTCTCTGCCGCCACACGTGACCAACCGCCGGGCGAGCGGTAACCGCGATCGGAAGACGCCGTTAACCGGTTCGTCACCCAGCCGCGGCCGGAAACAAAAACGGGGACCCAGCGCGAGCCAGGTCCCCGTCATTGTTGTAGGCCCGGTCAGGATTGAACTGACGACCCCTACCGTGTCAAGCCCGCCGGGCCGCATTCCTATACCCTCGCGCCGGATTGCAGGCAAGTGCAGGAAACCCCAGAGCCGAGCGGAAAACGAGCGTCAGAGGTCGTTGCTAGCGTGACTTGCAACCGACCGCTTCCGGGAGCGAATCCCGGGGGCGTTGTGACCCCGCGGCGGGCCTCGGGGTCACACAACGAAACGGGCCCCGGGGCGGCTGCAACCGACCCCGGAGCCCTGGCCCGCGAGCCTGAGAAGGAGGTTCACGATGCCTGCCCCGAACACTACCCCGGCGCGCGGACTGACACCGAAGTTCATCGAATCGCTCCAGCCGGGCGAGACTCGCTACGACGTCCCTGACCGCCGCGCCCCCGGGCTCCGGCTGCGCGTGCTGCCCACCGGCCGAAAGGTGTTCCGCTGGGTCTGCAACGCGCGCGGGCAGGTCTACACGATCGGCCCGTGGTCGCTCTCGGAGATGCCCGGGTTCGTGACGCTCGCCCAGGCGCGCGAGTGGCTCGACAAGCTGAAGGCCGCGCACGTGAGCGGCGCGATCGACGCTGTCGAGGCGGAGATCAAGGCCGCGATGCGGCCCGCGTACGTGCCGGCCGCGCCGGCCGCGACGACGAACGTCGCGACGCTCGGGACCGTCGCCGAGGAGTTCTACAAGCGGCGGATCATGCCGCACCGCAAGAGCCCAGAGACCGCGCGGCGCATCCTCGATCTCGACATCATCCCCGTGCTCGGAGCGCGGCCGATCGAGGCGCTCACGACGCGCGAGTGCGCCGTCGCGATCGAGCGGGTCGTCGATCGTGGCGCGCCGGTCCACGCCGGGAAGGTGCTCGCGCTCCTCAAGCAGCTGCTCCGTTTCGCCGAGGCGCGCGGATACCGGGTCGGGAACCCCGCCGGCCCGCTCGACCCGAAGGATCTCGGCGTGGAGAACAACGTTTCCGACCGCTGGCTGACGGCGGAGGAGATCGTGCTGTTCTGGCGGTCTCTCGACGCCGAGCACGAGGCGACGTCCGTCGAACGCCCCGATCCGCGCACGGGGAAGGTGCAGAAGTACGAGCAGGGGTACGCGAAGCTCGCGCCCGCGACCGCGGCGGCGCTGCGGCTCCTCCTGCTGACGGGCGTGAGGAGCGGCGAGCTTCTCCGCGCGAAGTGGGCCGAGGTGGATCTCGACGCGGCGGCGTGGACTATCCCCGTCGCGAACCAGAAGCTCACGAAGGACCAGGCGCGGAAGGCGAAGCCGTTCGTGATTCCCCTCCCCTCGACGACGGTCGGCCTGCTCCGCGAGCTTCAGAAGATCGCCGAGAAGCACAAGGACGCGGCCGGGAAGCCGTCGCCGTGGGTCGTCGCGAGCGGCCAGTCTCACGACGGCGGGTACACGGACAAGGCGCTCGGGCGCGCCATGCGCCGCATGTTCAAGGGCGAGGCGCCGCGCCTGAAGCTGCCGGGCGGCGAGGCGACTCCGCACGACCTCCGCCGGACGATGCGGACGCACCTCGGCAAGCTGCGCGTGCCGCTCCACATCGTCGAGCGGTGCCTCAACCACAGCCTCGGCCGGATCGTGCAGACCTACGACCAGGGCGACTACCTCGACGAGCGGCGCGAGGCGCTCGAAAAGTGGGACGCGTACGTCGCGCGCCTCCTCGACCCCGCCTCGAACGTCGTGACGCTGCCCACGGCCGCCGGGGGCGCGGCGTGAAGCGTCCGGCGAAGCGCGACGCGGCCGCGAACGCTCGCGCCGAGCACGACGCGGCTGCGGCGGTCCACCTCGCGTGCGGGATGCACGACGCAACGGGGGAGTGGCGCCGCGCCGTCGAAAGCTGGCGCGGGCTCGTCGCCAGTGGCGCGAGCGACGAGAGGGTGGCCGCCGCAGGAACCGCGGCGCTCCGCGCTGAGGTGGCGAAGTGGAAGGCGCGCGCGTTGCTCGCCGAGCACCGGCACGAGGTCGCGGAGCGCCTCGCACGACGGCTCGCGACGGAATCGGTCTCGGTCGGAAAGGCGCGGTGGGGTCGAGCGAAGGGAACGACGGCCGCCCGCAAGGCGCGCGCGTCCGCAGCTGCGGCGCGTGATGACACGATCCACGACGACGTGCGCCGGATGCGCCGCCGCGGGATGTCCGTGAGCGCGATCGCGAAGCGGCTCGGGATCGGGCGCCCGCGCGCCGCGCGCCTCGCCGACGAGTAGGACGGGCTCGAAAGTTGCGCCGCTCTGGTTCCAGGGCGGCGCAGCACCTCGCCGACATTGCTCGCAACTGGGCGCGTCGCACGACGTGGCGCGCATGGAGACGAGCGATGACGAGCACGAGCAGCAACACCCCCGGTCCGCGACGCCTCGGGATCGCCGAGGTCGAGGCGCGCCTCGGCGTGGACCGCACGACGATCTGGCGCTGGTACCGCGCCGGCAAGTTCCCCGCGCCGCACTACCTCGGCGAGCGGCGGTCGTGGTTCCTCGGCGAGATCGAGGCGTGGGAGGCCCGCCGGATGGCCGCGCTCGCGAGCCCCGACGCCCGCCGCGGCGCGCGGAACCTGCACGCGAAGGACGCGGCGACGCCCGAGAACCCGGCCGGCTCCACGACCTGAAAAGCGACGGCCCCGGAGCGCCGGGACGCGCCGCCGGGGTGAGGAGACCTTCACGATGTCTCGACGATGCTACTCGACCCCTCCGACGCGCGATCCGGCGGGCGTTGTGACCCCGTCCTGTGACCCCGGCGCGAACATCAGCTGCAACCGCCTGAGACTACAGGCCCGACCCCTACCATCGGACGGAATCGTGCCCGTCGACCCCCGCGCGCGCGCCGCGTGGCCCGCGCTCGGCGGCATCGCGTACGCCGTCCCGGGGACGATCATCATCGGCCTCGGGGGCGAGGTGCTCCGCATCCGAGACGACGGCGGCGCCGACGAGATCAGCGCCGTGCCGCGTCGCTGGTCGATCAGCGCGGACCCGACCGCCTCGTCGCGGAGCACGGCATGAGCAACGATGCCCGCGACAGCATCTGGTCGGAGGGCTGGGTTGAGGAACCGCGCGCCGTCCATCGCTCGGACCTCTACCGCTCGCTCACGCCCGAGCAGCGCGAGGTGCTCCACGCGCTCTACCGGCTCGCGAACTACCGGCCGGGCCGCCTCGCATCGGGCGCTGTCGTCGAGGTGGGGCAGGTCGCGTGCAGCCTCAGCCGCATCGCGCAGGAGGCGGGAACGTCGATCAAGGTCGTCCGCACGACGCTTCGCCGGCTCGCGGCGGGAAGCGATCGGGATGGACTCGGGCCGCTGGCGGTCGTTCCGGAGGGCACGGACGCGGGCACGCGGACTCGGCTGATAACCCTCCTTCACTACCCGCGTTCTCGGCTGACGTGCGATGCGACGGGCACGGCAGCGGGCACGGAGGCGGGCACGGAGGCGGGCACGATTCGGGCACGGTCGGGGCACGATAGGGGCACCGATAGAAAGAAGGGAAAGAACGAGAGAAAGGGATCTCCACTCCTCGCCTTTGGCTCGGAAGGCGACGCGGCGACGAAGAACACGGATCCGCCCAGCGACGGAGCGCATGCGTTGACCGAGACTCTCGCGGCCACCTTCCTCGCGATGCGGGGGGTGCCCTATGGCCACAACGGCGGAAGGGACGCGAGAGCCGTTGCGGACCTGCTGCGCCTCTCACGCGGCGACATCGCGGAGGTCGAGCGCCGGTGGCAGCGGGCGCTGACGCTCGGGACGCGATGGCCGGGGTGCTCGACCATCGCTCACCTGCGCGACCGATGGAACGACCTCGCGGGCGCCGGCGCACCGCCGGGGCGCGGCGTGACGTCGACGGGGAAGCCGCGCGTCATCGCCGACGTGACGAACTTCGACGACCCGAAGGTGAAGGAGTGGACGCCCACGTGACGGACGAACCACGCGCGCCCGCGCCGCTCGCCCCCGGCGCCCTGGCCGACGACATCCGGCGCGAACCCGCGGCCGCGACGCCTTCGGCGCGCGGGTGAGGAGCGCGAACCCTGGATGCGCAACGACGAGTGGCGTGGCTGTTCACATTGAGAGAGGACAGCCGCGCGCCGTTGTCCGCGCTCGACCTCGACCGCGCGCCGTCGCGCCGTGCGAACTAGGTTGTCGTCCTCGGGAAGGGCGCGACGACGGCACCGACCTCCGGCTGTCCCGTGCGCGTCAGAACGACCTCGGCATCCTTCTGTTGTCCGTCGAGCAGTTCCGGCTGCGAAAGCGGGTCCATCGCCTCGTAGATGTCCAGCACGGGATGATCGCGTCTGTCGATCAGGTAACGGGCAACCTGACGCGCGGGGGGCCGCGGTAGCGCGGCCTCGCGTGGCATGTCCGCATCCGCAGCGAGAACGGCCTTCACGACCTGCCACCCCTCGTAGAACACCTGCATGAAGCTGCCGTCGTATGGCAGCGGGCACACGATCAGGTTTCGATTCTCGTCGCGCCGTGGCGCGTCAGTCTCACCCTGATTCGCGGGGACGATGCCGATGCGAAGCCCGCGCGCGCCTTCCAGGTGTGCGGGGTTGATCTTAACGGTCGTCCCAACCCACTTGTCGCTATCGGCCTTTCCGAGAAACAGGTCCGCCTTCCACAGGCCGGCGATGCACTGCGGCAGGTTCTGCCGCTCCGCGGGCCTGCGGAACGCCGACGCCACCGTGGTGATGTGCCGCTTCAGGCGGACCGGGCGCCCCCGCGTCCCGTACAACAGGAGCGACTCGTCGGTTAGGAGCGACGTGGCCGTCTCGATCAACTGCTGCGCGCCTGCCTTCTCCGCGCCGAAGAGGATCGAGTTCACGTCCGCACCTGGGACGCGGCAATGGCGCGTGAGCACATCCGCGACGCGATCCATGATCATCGCGTCGTGCCGCCTCACGGCATCGTGCACCGCGTACTCGAAACAGATGCCGCAGTCGCCGTCGCCAGCCCGGTAGACCCGGGCCAGCATCCTCAGCGAGATCGCGTCGTACCCACGGAGGCTGTCCACGACATCGCGCTTCAGCGCGAACAAGGTGCCGAGCAGGATCGGCCGTGCGACGGCAGCGATCGCCGAGACCTCGTCGGCAACCGGATTCAGCTGCGTCTCGAATCGAAGCTGCATCCTGCGAGTGTACCGGACGCCCGTCGCTACTGGTTGCGGAACCTTGCACTGGTAGAGGTCCGGGCCTGATTCTGCGCGTTCACGCGGCGCGGGGTCACATTGACGTGGTCCCGTGGGGTCACGGCGCACCGACTGTTACCGTCGTGGGACGGCAGGAACCGCGCCATGGAGCCGACGTCGACGAGCGGCGAGCGCGAAAGAGCCCGCAGGACGCGCGAGAGCGCCGGGCCGCTACGTCCCCCCTCCCCGGTTGCCGATCGCCGCTCCTGCGCGAAGCCCGTGCGCGAGGCGCGACGCGGTTCACCGAGGGGCCGACGTCGCGCCGGCTGAGGCAACGATCGCCCGCAGCTTGTTCGCGTCGTACGACGCTAGGAAGCGCGCGGGCGCGGCGACCTCGCGCATGTCCGGGTGTCGAACGCGATCCGCGTCCGTCCAGAGGACGTCGCGGCGTACGTTCACAGATCCCGGCGCGGCGCCTAGCTCTCGAACGGGCGAAGCGTCCTGCGCCGTGAGCGGTAGGACTCGCCGGTCGAGAGCGCCGCGAACGCGCGCACGCGCCGGTTTCGGAACTGCGGTAGGTCCATGAGGGGATCGAACGGGATCAGGAACGTCGCCGCGTCGTGCGGTCGGACATCCGCAGGGAGGTTCATGTGTGGCGTCCCGCTGAACAGGTGGGACTGCCCTCCCGCGTAGAGGCCCGCGGACACCACCCGGACCGCGTAGTCGCTCCGGTTGATCACGTCGATGCGCACGAACCGCTGCCGGCGCTCGTCTCCCCCGATCTGAACCGTCTGCCCAGCCTCTATGGTGACTCGAATGCGGCTCCGCCTTCGCCATTCGCGCACGCCAAGGACGGTCGAGAGAACGGCGCCGTAAACGGCCACCCAATCGCTCAGGTCCAGCTTTCCCAGCGCCGCGAGTATTTCCCGGATCGCGTCGTCCACGGGCTGTATCACTACCGCGACTTGGCGTCGTACGTCGCTAAGAACCGCGGACCGTGACCGGGGGATCCACGGGGTCGTCCGGCGGCGCCTCGGACGCCTCAGCGACGGGCGACAACCGCCGCGGCTCGACGACCTCCAACGTCAGGCGGAACGGCGCGGGCGGTGCGGCGGCGGACGTCTCGCGCTGCATCGCTGCCTGGACGGCGACGAGGCGCGCAACGACGCCGAGGAGGGTCGCGATCGTCTCGTCGTCGGCGCCGTGCGACGCCTCGACGAGGCGGACACGCGCAAGACGTAGCTCGCGCTCGACGTCGAGCCCGCCCGCGGCGTCGTAGACGCCCGGATTCGCCGAGCGGAGCGCCTCGCGGTACAGGTCCGACGTCGCGCGCCCGCCGTGCCTCACGACCGCCGCTAGGGACCGCAGCTTGCCCGCCGCGGTGCGCGGGCCCGTCGAGCGGGCGCCATGGTTGTGGCAGACGCTCATGCCCGGCGCGGCCCACCGCCCGCACCTCACGCCGGCGCGGTTGTTCGCGGTGCAGCGGCGGGCGTCGCCTTCGGGCGCGCGGCCGCCCTTCGCCGAGGGCTCGCCATCGTGGATCTCAGACACGGGTGGCTCCCGAACCTCCCGAATGAACGCGGTGCCCCCGGGCACCTCGACGGCGCGAGGGGGGAGTCCCCCGGGGGCACCGGGCCCGCGAATCACGCGGGCAACGCATGAAGCCTTGCGCGGAGGTCGCCGATCCGACGCAGGAGCATTCCCTGGCGCTCGACGAGAGCCGCGTACGTGTCGGGCGTCGTGAGGCCCCCGACCGCGCCGCTCGCCAGCTTCGGCGCGATCTCGCCGATGCGGATCGTCACGGCGCGCAGCACCTGCTCGGTCGTCCGGATCTCGCGGGCGACGTAGCGCCGCTCGCGCTCCGTATGGACCCGGGGATCCTCGACCGACGCTCTCACGGCCGCGCCGTGGTGAGGCGCGCGGACTCCTCCCTCGCCGCGTGCGCCGTCGTCTCCAGCGCCTGGACCTCACGCGTGAGCGCCACGCCGCGGGTGATCGCGGTGTCGAGCGCCGCCCTGATGTCGAATGGCCCGCCCCGCTGCGCCTCCAGATCGCGGATCCGGAGCGTCTCCAGGCGGAGCGACTCCCGCGCCTCCACGAGCCGGCGCTCGGCCGACCACGCCCGCGCGTCCGCGTCCCGGCGCTTCGCGTCGATCGCCGCGCGGTCGCGGTCGCGGGCCTCCGTCGCGATCTTCAGAGCCGAGTCGGCACCCGGCACGTCGTCCCGGAACGCGGCCGCGCGCCGGGGGTCGAGCAGGACGAGCCGCTCGAAGACCTGCAACCGCTCGGCGGGGGTCAGCGACAGCGGAGCGCGCATATGCTCCGGGAACATCGCAGCGAGCGTCAGCGCGCCGAGGTGGTCGTCCGCCGTCTCCACGCCGCGCGCCTCGGCCGCGCGGATGACCGCGTCCGCATCGGCTCCCGGGATCCCGTGGAGTGCCGCCTTCATCAGGTACCTGTTCATTCCCGTCCTCTTTCTCGCGCCCGCACCGGCGCTGACGACGAGTTTGGCAGGCTCCTCTGACGTGACTATTAGTTAAGACCATCGCGCGCACCTGTCCTCTCTCAAGTGAGCCGGCAGAGGTGGTGAAGGATTGCGCGCCCTCGCGATGGAGGGAGCGGGACCGGCGGGCATCGGTAGGCGCCGGGACGAGCGGGCGCGAGTGCGAATCGCGTCCGCGGTCGGAACCCGGATGCAACGCTTCCGCGTTGTGACCCCGCGTGTGACCCCGCGCGATCGCCGGCAAGAAAAAAGGGGCTGGCGTTTCCGCCAACCCCTTGGTTTTCCTTGTAGGCCCGGTCAGGATTGAACTGACGACCCCTACCGTGTCAAGGTAGTGCTCTACCACTGAGCTACGGGCCTGTTCCGCAACGGCGAGGCGCGTTTATAGCCCACTTTCCGCCGGAGTCAACGGGGAAGGCGAACGCTCGGAGCGTGCCCCGCGACGGCCGCCGGGGTGGCCGCGGAGTGCTCCCCTCGGCGCGGGAAAAGACCCTTCAGAAGAACACGTCCTCCGCCGGCCGAGCGATCCCCCGCCACTCGCGGAGCCGGGCGCGGGGGCGGCCGTCGACGTACTCTACGTGGGCGTACGTGAGCTGCTCCGTTCGCCCCAGGTTGCCGACGTCGAGCGACGTCATCGCGTTCCAGGTGCCGGTGTTCAGGTAGACCTTGTCGCGGGCGTACTCACGGTAGATCGGCACGTGCGTGTGGCCCATGATCACGGTGTGGTAGCCCTTGCGCGCGAGGAGGTGGCGCGCCTCGTGCTCCAGGGTGGGGAACGCGGTGTAGCGCACGAGCCGCTTCGCGAGGTCGGCGAGCGGCATCGGGTCGAGGTGGGGGATCTTCTTCAGCGCGGCCGCGGCGGCGAAGCGGATCGACCGCAGGGAGATGCGGAAGACCGCCTCGGGGTCGTTGAGGAGCGCCCACCGGTAGTAGCTCGCGAAGGGGGCGACCTTGTCGATGTACGGGCGCTGCGCCTTCTCCTCGTTCAGCACCGAGATGATGTAGCGGGACCCGAGCGGCAGGTTGAGGAACAGCTCGCCCTTGCGCTCGCGGAAGTAGCGGTTCGGGTTGAAGGCGTTCATCGGCTCGCGCTGCATGCCGTGCTCGACGTGCACGCCGTCGAAGTCGTAGCCGTCGAGGAGGAAGCGGTGCGTCCCGCCGATGCGCCGCGCGATGACCTCGCGCACCCCGGCGAAGAGCAGGCCGGGATCGTGGTTGCCCATGAGGAACGTGACGCTCCGCCGGGCGTCGCCCGCGAAGCGCGCCACCGCGTCGAAGACGTGCGGGTGACCGCGCAGGATCGCCTCGGTCTTCTCGACCGCGACGCGCTCGGTGATCGCCTCCTGCAGGCGGCCGTCGAGGTCGACCGAGAGCAGGTTGAAGAAGTCGCCGTTCACGATGAGCTCGGTCTCGGCGCCCGCGAACTCGCCCTCCCGGTGGTAGTCGAGGAACTCGGCGAACTTCCCGTCCTGGCGGAAGTCCTCGAACACGTTGACCGAGCCGTCCTCGCGATAGGGCCCCTTCCCCAGGTGGAAGTCGGAGATGACGAGCTTGAGCTTCCGGGAGGGCATCCGCCGGTAAGTTATTCATGGCCGCTCGTCCGGGAAGCGACCGGCTGTCGTTCCGGGTCACCGTGATGGGGCGCGCAGCGCGCGGACGAAGAGCAGGAAGTACTGGCCGAACGACACCGCCACGCACTGCGCGGTGAGGAGGGCCCAGGCCGCCACGTACGGGCCGGTAACCGCGCGGAGGTAGGCGCCGTAGTCGGCGGCCAGCGCGAACACGACCGTGGCGGCGAGCCCGAACGTGGCGTACTTGCCGATGCGCGTCGGCGCGATGGGGACGGGCCGGTGGGTCGTCCGCAGGAGCACCGCCCCCGCGATCTGCAGCGCGTCGCGGGAGACGACGAGCACCGGGAACCACAGCGGGAGCCTCCCGGTCGCCGCGAGCGCGACGAGGGCGCACGCCGCGAGGACCTTGTCGGCGATGGGATCGAGGGCTGCGCCGAGGCGGGTGTGCTGGCGGAGCGCGCGCGCGACGAGGCCATCGAGGACGTCCGTCGCCGCCGCGGCCGCGAACGCGGCGAGCGCACGGAGCCGATCGCCGCTCACGTAGAGGACGAGGAACACCGGCGCGAGCACGAGCCGGAGCGCGGTGAGCCCGTTCGCGAGCGTGTACGGCCCGGGCTCGCGGGCCTCCCCGTCTCCTCCCCTCTCCTGCCCATCGCGCACGTGCCCTCCCTTCCGCGAAGCGCCCATCACGCCTGGAACCGGTCGCGCAGCGCGCGGAGCGCGACGAACCGCGCCACGTCGTCCACGTAGGTCGCGCCGGACGCGCGCGCGGCGACGGCCTCGCGGATCTCGGGCGCGCCCACGCGCAGGAACGGGTTCACCGCGCGCTCCTCGGCGAGCGTCCACGCGGGCGGCTCCGCGCCGGCCGCGTGCGCCGCCCGGACCTGCGCGAGCCGGGCGCGGGCGGCGGCATTTCCCGGCTCGAGCGCGAGCGCGAACGGCAGGTTCGCCTCCGCGTAGTCGTGGCCGGGGTGGACCTCGAGCGCGCCGTCGAGCGCGGCGAGGGTCCCGAGGAAGCTCTCCGCGAGCCGCGCCGGATCCCCGCCGTGCCGGCAGTTGCCGCAGCCTCCCCAGAACAGCGTGTCGCCGGTGAGGAGCTTGCCGCGCCAGGCGTACAGCACCGACCCCGGCGTGTGCCCCGGCGCCGCATGCACGTCTACCCGCACCGCGCCCAGGGAGAGCGTCCGGCGGCCGGAGACCTCCACGTCCGGCGCGAACCACGCCGCGTCGCCGCCGTGGCCGTAG
Source organism: Anaeromyxobacter sp. SG64 (assembly GCF_022690745.1). Classification (NCBI taxonomy): domain Bacteria; kingdom Pseudomonadati; phylum Myxococcota; class Myxococcia; order Myxococcales; family Anaeromyxobacteraceae; genus Anaeromyxobacter; species Anaeromyxobacter sp. SG64. Next base: position 27,827 of record NZ_JALCZB010000003.1, read on the forward strand.
ACCTCGACCGCGGGGGCGCCGAGCGCTGCGCGCACCTCGGCCGAGCCGCCGGTGTGGTCGGCGTGACCGTGCGTGTGGAGGATGAAGCGCGGGCGGACGCCGTGGTCCGCCGCGAGCGCGAGCGCGACCCGCGCGTCGCCCGGATCGACCAGGACCGCGTCGTCCCCCTCGGCGAGCAGGTAGACGTAGTTGTCGCGGTGGTAGCGGCGGCGGTCGAAGAGCACCTCTCTCTCCTACCGCGGAGCCGCCGCGGCCGTCAGACGTCGTGCGGGTAGTGCGTGAGCCCGATCCGGTTCCCCTCCGGATCGTGGAAGTAGATCGTCCAGCGGGTGCGGTGGATCACGCGCACACCCGCCTCGTCGAGCCGGTCCTCCCAGGCGCCCCGCTCGGACGGGGAGATGCGGAGCGCGAGCAGGTGCAGCCCCGCCCGGCCGTCCCGCCACGGGCGCTGCTCGGGCCGCTCCTCCGCCCGCTCGAGCGCGAGGAACGCCCCCTCACCCTCTCCTACCGAGAGCCACACGCTCCGGTCCCCGCCACCCTCCTCGCGCGGCCACCGCTTCAGCACGGGGAGGCCCAGCAGGTCCCGGTAGAACGTCTCGCATCGGTCGAGGTCGGCGCACTGGATCGCGAGGTGGTGGAAGGCGAGCGGCACGGCGCGAGGTTAGCGCCGCCTCGGACGAGGCGCCACGCCCGGTGCGTGATAGATTGCCGCGCAACGTGCGAGGCCCCCTCTCCGGCAAGCGTCTCCTGCTCGTCGCCGAGGATCGCGAGCTCGCCGCGATCGTCGCCGGCGCGGCCGCGCGGCTCGGCGGCGAGGTCGCGGGCGTGAAGTCCGGGCGGGCAGCGCTCGCCGCCGTCGCCGAACGTGCCCCGGACGCCGCCGTCCTGGATCTCCCGCTCCCCGACGTCCGCGGCAACGAGCTCATCGACGCGCTCGCGCGCGCGGGCGTCGCCGCGATCGTGGTCTCGGGCGTGCACCGTGGCACCCGCGCCGCCGAGGAGGTCCGGCGGCTGGGCGCGCGGGACTTCTTCGAGAAGCCCTTCGAGGTGGAGTCGCTCGTCGCCGCGGTCGCGCGGGCGGTGGGCGCCGAGGCGCCGGCGCTCGACGCCCCTGCGCCCGACGAGGTCACCGGGGCGCGCCCGCTCGAGCGCCACGAGGTGCCCGACGCGATCGCCGCCTCCTTCGCCGGCGAGGACGCGGCCGGCGCGACACCGGCTTTGCTCGCGGGGCTCGCGCTGCCCCTCCCCGCCGGCTCCTCCGCGCGCGTCCCGTCGCTCGACGCGCCGCCCCGGCCGAGCGGAGAGCTCTCCGAGGCGAGCGTGCCGCGCCTGTGCGTCGCGCTCCACGTGGGCCAGGCCACCGGCGCGCTCACCCTGGAGCGCGGCCCGGTGCGGAAGCTCCTTCTCGTCGAGCGCGGCGTGCCCGTGTACGCGGCCTCCAACGTGGCGGCGGAGCGCTTCGGCGCGATCTGCGTCCGGCTGGGCGACGCCACGGCCGAGGCGATCGAGACGATGGCGCGCGCCGCGCCGGAGGAGCGGCTCGGCGCGGCGCTCGTCTCGCGCGGCCTCGTCTCCGCCGGGAGGCGCCTGGAGATCGTCCAGGCGCAGGTCCGCGCGATCGTGTGGTCCACGTTCGAGTGGCGCGAGGGACGCTACGCGTTCCAGCCCGGGCGGCCGCCGCCGGACCGGCTCGACCTGCGGCTCCCCATGGCGGACCTGGTCCTCGAGGGCATGCGCCGCGCGGCGACGCTCTCGCGCCTGCGAGAGGAGCTCCCCTCGCACGTCCACCTCGCGCCGTCGCCGGATCCGGCGTTCGAGCTCTACGCCCTGAAGCTCCGGCGCGAGGAGGCGAAGCTCCTCGCCCTCGCGGACGGCACGAAGTCGGTCGCGGACCTCGTCCGCCTCTCGGAGGTGCCGGAGCGCGATGCGCTCGCGTTCCTCCAGGCGTGCCGGGTGATGCGCGTCCTCGAGGAGGTCGCGCGCGTCCTCGCAGGGACCCGCCGCATCGGCTTCATGTGACGCGCCGGCGCGCCCGCCTGTCCCGACCGCCCCGCGCCCGCCCGAGCGCGAGCCCCGCGACGGCGAGCAGCGAGGCGGCGCCGCCGCCACCGCCAGAGGCGCAGCCGCGGCCCGGGAGCCGCGCGCCGCCGTCGCTCGCCGCCGCGGCCGGCGCGAGGAGGTGTCCGCCCTCGGAGCGGACCTCCACCGCCGAGCCGCCCGGACCCCCGTCGCCGCTCACGGCCAGCTCGATGGTCACCTCTCCGCCTGCGGGGGGCAGCGCGTCGAGCACGAGCTCGGCGCCCCCGGCGGCCACCTCCGCCGCGTGGGCCCCCTTCACGCGCGGCGCCCCGACCGGCGCGACCCCGCGCAGCACGTCCACGATCCGCACGCGCGGCAACGCCGCGGAGATCCGGCTGCGGAGCCGCGTGCGGAGGATCGCCACCTCTCCCCGGGCGAGCGCCGCCGCGTCCGCGTCGTGGGTGACCTCGACGAGCCCGGTCGCGTCGAGGACGAGCGGGAGCGTCGCCGGCGGGCTCGTGACGCCCGTGTCGTCGGAAGCGACGAGCGTGACGGCAGGCGCGCCCGCGAGGACGGAGGGGTAGCTTGCCTCGGGGAGCTCCAGCGCCCGCCGGGACTCGGTCGGACCGGCGTCGAGCGTTCGCAGGGCGCCCGCCGGCAACCCGCTCGTCGTCCAGGTGAAGCGCACCGGACGCCCGCAGCCGCTCCACGCCTCGCCCTCGAGCACCGCCCCCGCCCCGCCGGGCGCGAGCGCGATCGCCTCGTGCCCCGGCCCGCCCGCCACGGCGAGGCGCGGCGCGGCGAGCCGCACCTTCACCGTCCCCGCCACCTCTCGAAAGACGCCCTCCGCGTCCGTCGCGCGCGCGACCACCGGCACGTCGCCCTCCGGACCGCAGAGGAGCGCGCCCGGGATCGTCACCGCCGGGCCGAGACCGGCGGGGCTCGCGCCCGCGCCGACGAACCACTCGATCGAGACGGGACCCTCCGGATCCTGGGCCTCCACCGCGAGCGCGTGATCAACGCCGCGCTCCGACTCGCCCGGGCTCCCCGCTGCCCAGGCGACGGTGGGCGAGCCGTCGGCGAGGTCGGGGTAGACGAGGAGCGCGCCCGCGCCGGTGCGCGGATCCTCGGCGAGCGCGATGAGGTCGGGCGCGCCCGAGCCGACCACGTCGGCCGCGACGATCTCCCTCACCGCGAGGCCGAGCGCGTCGCCGCGCCAGCTCGCGAGGCGCCCGCCCTCCGGCCAGAACACGACGATCTCGCCGAGGCTGCGGTCCCACGCAGCCGCGCCGCCGACGCCGTCGATCGCCACGGCGCGCAGCGTGACGGGATCGACGAGCGGCTGCAGCTCCGGACGCCGGGTCAGGTTCGTCCAGGGCGCCGTGGCCAGGGCGGCGGGATCGCCGGGGTTCCGGACGGAGACGAGCGCGCCGGTGGCGCCCGGCGCGGTCGCCCAGACGGCGAGCGACATCACCAGCTCCGGCACGCCGTCGAGATCGACGTCGACGGCCGCGACGCCCTGGACGTCCCCCTGCCGCACGCCGGAGGGGAGCCACGTCGCCTGCCACTCGGGGACGTGATCGCCGACCTTCACGGCGGTCAGGTGGACCCCCGCGAGGCCGACGCCCGCGTCGGGCGCCCGCCCGTGCACGAGGAGCTGCACCTCTCCGAGCCCGGGCAGCGCGAGATCGTCGAGCCCGAGCGCCCGGGCCGTGGGCCCGAGCCGCAGCGGGTACACCTGATCCGCGAGCCCGACGCGCGAGAGCACCACCCCGATCGTCCAGGCCGCCGCGTCCGCGCGCCTGCAGCCGCTCACGTCCACCGCCTGGACCACGCCGGGGAGCCAGCCGCCGGTGCCCACGGGCGCCACCGCCACGTCAGCTCCGGCCCGGAGCCGCGCCGCCGTCACGCTGGGCGCGCCCCCGGTGAACAGCCCCGGGACGACGCACAGCGGGCTCGCCGAGGCGCCCCACGACACCGACACCCCGTCGCCGCGCGCGAACACGAGATCCGCGCGCGCGGCGGGGCCGCGGAGGAACGCGGCGGCCACGTCGCGGGCGCTCGCGTCCACGGGGCGACCCGGCGCCGCCGCCACGGCGAGCTGGCGATGAAGCCTCGCCTCCGCCCCGGCGCCGGTGGACGAGAGGAGGAGCACGTCGTTCGCGGGCGCGTCGCTCGCGATGGGGGCGACCGCCAGCTCGGCGCGGCCGTCGGGGACGGCGATCCGCATGGGATCGGCCCGGAGCTGTGCGCGCGCGGGGGGAGCGAGGACGGCGGCGAGGACCGCGGTGCAGAGGAGGCGCGTCATGGGCCGTAGGCGAGCTGGGCGCGCAGGAAGATCCGGCCGTCGTCCCGGGGCGCGATCCCGTCGCCGGAGAAGCCGAGGAACGTGTAGCCGAGCGCGATGCGGCTCTGGCCGGCCCGGACCCCGGCCTCGGCGCGGACCGCGTCGAGATCACCGATCGGCAGGCCCTCGAGCGAGGCGCGGCGCGCGTACTCCGCGCCGACGTCCAAAGGCCCCCCGACGCGCACGACCGCGCGGACGCTCCCCGACGCGCGCTCGTCCCGTACGCCCTCCGCGCGCTGCCACCCGATCGCCGCCCCCGCGCCGAGCGAGAGGCGCTCGGCCACGTCGGCCGTCCCGGCGAGGCGTCCCACGAGCGCGTCGCGCCGGATCGCGCCCGGGCGCTGATCGGCGAGCCGCGCGAGGCTGACGAGGATCCCGGCGCGCTCGAGCCGGAGCGCCGCGCCGGCGGCGGCCTCGAACGCGAGCGCCTCGCGCGCGCCCGCGGCGTGCGCCCAGGCGGCGCGGGTCGAGAGCGTGAGCCGGGAGAGCGCGCTCCACTCCGCGGCCCCACCCGTCGCCACCCGAGCGTCGCCCCCGTCGCGCCGGGCCTCGCCGCGGAGCGCGAGCCGCACCGGCCCGCGGACGAGCGCCGCGGCGCCGCCGGCCCCCGACCGCTCGAGGTCGCTCCCGTCCGGTCGGAGCCGCGCCCCGCGCTCGCCGGTCACCGTGAGCGTGAAACCACGGAGCGGCGAGACGCTCGCGCCCACCACGCGGGCGGCGCGGAGCCCGAGCGCGTCGCGCACGAACTGCTCCTCCGTGAACACCTCCGTCGCGCCGGCGCGGCGGCGGGCACCGAGGGCGCTCCCCGCCTCGCGAAACGCCGAGGGCGCGTCGGGATCCACGGTGTAGGTGCCGTACACCGCCTCGCCGTCGCGGCCGCGCTCTCCGCCCACGAGCACCCGCGGGCCGAGCTCGGGGCCCCACCCGCCCCGCACCGAGAGCCGCCCGTCGCCCCGGTGCACCGTCGCGCCCGCGGCGGTGAAGGTGGGATCGCGGCCGGCGCCCGAGACCGCGAGCCCCTGGTGGTGGGAGAGGTCGAGCGAGAGGCCCGGCGCGGCGCGCCAGCTCGCGCGAACGCCCGCGGACGTCTCCTCGCCGGGCTCGGGCGCGACGAGCCGCGCGTGCGCCGCCTCGGCGGTGAGCGCGACGCCGCCCACCCGCGCCGTCCCGCGGCCGACGAGCCGCCGCGCCTCGTTCGGCGTGGCGTCGCCCTCCTCCGCCGGACCCGCGCCCTCGCGCTCCGCGTAGATGGCGGTGGCGGTGAAGATCCCGGCGTGCCCCCCGGCCTCGACCCCGCGCTCGCGCGCGGCGACCGGCTCGGCGAACTCGAAGTCGACGTAGCCCGCCTCGCGCTCGCGCCACCACGCCGCGTACCGCCCCGGCCCGATGGCGCCCTGCGCCTCGACGTGCACCGCGCCGGCCTCGCCTTCGCCCGCCGCCACGGGCGCGAAGATGATCCCGCCGTCCGCGCTCCTCCCGAACGCGCTCCCCGCCGCCTCGCCGAAGGGCGTGCCCCGGCTCCGGGCCGCCTCGGCGCGGAGGAGGAGCGGCGCACCGAGGTCGAGCGACGCCGCCCCGGCGGCGAGGCGGTAGCCGCCGGCGCGCTCCTCGTTCGCGCCATGCACGGCCAGCGTGAGCGGTCCGGCCGCCGCGCCGACCCGGCCGCCGGCGAGGTCCTCCCCGCCGGGACCGGTCGCGGCGTGTTGATAGTCGACGACGACGATCGCGCGCTGGGCCGAGAACGGCTCTCCGGTCGCGAGCACGGGCGGCGCCGCGGCGGACGAGAGCGGATGCGCGAGCACGATCCTGCCGCTCGCCCAGTCCACCTCGTAGTCCTCGCCGCGGACGAGCACGCGCCCGCCGCTCGCGAGGCCGGTGAGGGGATCGCGCCACTCGACGCGCACGGCCTCGCTCCCCGGGACGATCTCTCCGTGGGAGAGCCAGAAGAACGCACCGCCGGTGGCGGCGAGCACGTCGTGCGCCACCTGCGGCGGCGCGTTCCCGCCGGCGTCGGTCCGCAGGGTCGCGCCGAAGGCGCTCGCCTCGACGCGCAGCGGCCCGAGCTCCCGCTCGCCGCGAGCCTTCGCGCCGAAGAGCGCGCGATCGTAGCGCCCGAGCTCCGCGCCGGTGAGCCCGGCGCGGCTCTTGCCGAGGTCGAGCCTCGCGCCGGGCGCCTCCACGCGCGCCCAGATGCGGCCGCGGCCGGGGTTCCGGTCGTCGGCGGCGGAGTCGTCGCCCGCCGTGAGGAAGGTCCGCTCCGGATCGAGCGCGTGCTCGGCCGCGAGCGCGTCGCGAGGCCGCGCCAGGTCCGCGAGCGATCCCTCTCGATCGTCCAGGTCGAGACCCGCCGCGTACTCCACCGGGCCGGCCCTCCCCGCCGCCGTCCCGGCCCCCCGCGCCGTGACGAGGAACCCCGCGTCGCCGCCGAGCGACAGCTCCAGCTCCGCGAGCGCCACCCCTGCGCGGAGCCCGCTCCCGCCGGGGAGCGGCAGCGGGACGACGAGCGGCGGCGCATGGCCGGTTCGCAGCTCGAGCGTCGCGGCCGCAGCGCCGGGCGGGGCGAAGGCGGCGAACGCGCCGGAGCGGAGCGGCGCCGGCACGATCCCCGCGACGACCACCCGCGCTCCCCGCGGGACGGACCCGAGCACGAGCACGCCGCCGCCCGCGGCGGCGCCGACCGCCAGCGCCGCCACGCGCACCGGCGCGACGGGCAGGACGAGGTTCCCGCCGCGCGCCCGCGCGACTCGCTGGACGGTCCACGAGTACACCGAGAGCCCGCCGTCGGCCGAGCGCACCACGACGGGGAAGGCGTTGTCGCCGGGAGCGAGCTCGACCTCGGCGTGGAACGTGCCGTCCTCCTGGACCTCGGCGCGCACGCCCGCGACCGTCACCGTCGCGCCGGGCGCGGCGCGGCCATCGAGCGTCCACCCGAGGCGCCCGTCCTGGCGCGGGGGCGGCGCGCGAGACGCGCGCGGGTCGTCCGGCGGCGCGGGCTCGAGCGTCGGCGCGGCGGCCCGAGGAGAGGGCACGGCGAGATCGACCGCGGCGGCGCCCGCGAACCCGAGCTCGAAGGCGCGGCTCGCGCCGAGCCCCTCGGCGGTCACGAGGTGCCCCCCGTACGCGGTCCGGTCGCGGAGCACGATCCGGCCGGGCACCTCCAGCAGGTGATAGCCCCCGCGACCGTCGGCGATCGCGATGGCACCGTCCTCGGAGAGCACGCGCGCGCCCGCCACCCCGGGCTCGTCCGCGCCGCAGCGGCCGTCGCCATCGAGATCCACGCACACGCGCCCGAGCACCGCCCCACCCGGCTCGCGCGCCGCGCCGAAGCTCACCGCCTGGGCGAGGGCAACCGCCGGCACGAGCGCCGCGAGCCAGGGCAGCGCGCGGATCAAGGACCGACCTCCAGCACGGCCGCGACGCCGGTCTCCGTGTCCACGACGGCCACGGTCCCCGCACCCTCGGCGATGGCCGCGCGGCCGCCGTCGCCCGCGGGCTCCGCCGGTCCCACGGTCACCCCGCGCGCGCGAAGCACGACCCGCCGTCCGGGGAGCGGACGACCGTCGGCGTCCTCGATCCGCCAGGCGATGGTACGTCCCTCGAGCTGCGCCACCACGTTCACCGGCGAGGCCGGACGGAGCGCCACCTCGACCTCGCGGGCCACGGCGAAGGTGGGGACCACCGGCACGGCCCCGGCCCAGCCCGCCGCACGCGCCCCACCCGGCGCGGTGACGGTCTCGGTGGGGCCCCGCGCCCGCGCGCTGGCCTCGCCGCGCGCGTCCGTCACGGCGCCCTCGCCGGAGCCGAACCGCAGCGCGACGCCGGCGGCGGGGCGCGCGTCCACTGTCCGGGCGGTGGCGATCCAGCGGCTCCCGTCGCGCCGCAGCGTGAGGGTCGCGGCCTCTCGTCCGGGCGGGAGCTCGAAGCGCAGCGGCGCCCGGAACTTCCAGTCCGCGGACGCGCGCGGCGCGACGAAGCGATCCCACACGAGCAGCCCGGCCTCGGCGCGGGGCGGACCGACGGCGTGGCCCAGCAGATCGCCGCGGGCGTCCCGCACGGTCGCCTGGGCGGGCACGGTGGCGCCGAGTGGCACCGGCTCTCGCGCGAGGGCGAGGTCGATCCGCTCCGGCGCACCCGCGACGAGCGCCACCGGGACCGCGGTCTCCGCCACGCGCGCGAGCCGCACCACCACCGCGTCGTCCTTCCCCGCGCCGCCCGCGGGCGCACGGTAGCGAGCGCGCTGCAGCGCCCCGCGCCATGGCACGACGGCACCCACCGTGCCCGCGCGCGCTGCGGCGGCGAGGGGCGCCTCCGGGTCGAGCTCGGCGCGCGGGTTCGCGGCGAGACAGTGCAGGGAGGCCTCGCTCGCGCCGTCGGCGGGCAGCGCGGGCGGGAACGCGAGGCAGACGAGCCGCGCCTCTCCGCGCAGTCGCAGGTCGAGCTCCGTCCGGCTGCGGTTCCCCGCCGGATCGAGGGTGATCGCGCGCGCCTTCCGCACGCCCGGGGGGACGACGAGTGGGATCCTGAAGCGGCCGCGACGGTCCGCCCGCGCCGGGCCGAACGCGCGGCCGCCAACGACGACCGTGGTCCGGGTGCCGGGCTCGGCCTCCCCGGGGAGCTCCACCGCCGCGGCGATCGGGATGGCGACGCCGCCGATCGCCCGGGGCGTCGGGCAGAGCGGGCAGCGCGGCGCGAGGGCGAGGATCGCCGCGACCTCGGGCACGGCGCCGGCGGTCGGCTCGTAGGTCGCGCGCCAGCGCCCGGGCCCCGCGGGAACCGGCGCGGAGACGTGCCCTGGCGAGGCGACGAGCATGGGCGCGGGCGCCTCGACGTCGGGAGCGCCGTCGGGCCCGCGGACCTCGAGCGCGATCGCGACGGTCGCGTCCCTGCCCTTCACCGGCAGCTCGGGCTCGGCGCTGATGGCGATCTCGCCGGGCGGCGGCCCCACCTCCGCGGAGGCTCGCGCGCCACCCGCCGCGAGCGCGACGCGCCGCGCGTCCGCGGCCGGAGTGACGCGCCAGAGGCCCTCTCCGGCAGGCGCGACGGCGGCGCCTTCCGCGGACAGCTCGCCGCCGCCCTGGACCGCCACGAGCTCGCCGTCGGGCGAGAGCGGCCAGGGCGGGAGGAGGATGCCTCCCGCAGCGAGCGCGAGCGCGAGCAGCGCAGCCACGTCGGCTCCCGTCAGTCTCGCGCCGCGCGGCGCCGCAGCCGCACGAGCGCCAGGGCGCCCGCGAGCGCGAGCCCACCGGTGCCGCCCCCGCTCGCGCAACCCGAGCCTGGAGGCGGCGCCTTCGGGCCAGCCCCGCCGCCGTCCGTTCCCGGGGTGCCCGTTTCGACCGGGCCGGGGCCGGGGCCGGGGTCGGAGTCGGGCGGAGGCTCACCGGCGACGGGTGGCTCCGCGGGCGGCGGCGGCGCCTCCGGAGGGCCCGCGTCGCCGTCATTTGGATCGCGCGCGCGATCGGCGAGCACCCGCACCCGCAGCGACGCCCCGCGGCTCCCCGAGAGGCCGCCCGAGAGCAGGCCGGCGCCCCCGCGCGCGACGGTCCTGCGCTCGAGGTGCGCCCGGTCGCCGAGGAGGTCCGCCGTACCGGCGAGGCGATCGCCGTCCAGCGCGACCCACGCGGCGGTGATGCGCGACGCGTCGATGCAGACGAGGACCGGCAGATCGGCGCCGGCCCCGTCCGAGAAGGCGAGCTCGCCCTCGACGCGCGCGCCGGGGGCGCGTGACAGCGCCAGCTCCGCGAGCACCTCCGCGGCGGGGTCGTCGCAGCGCGCGCCACGCGGGATCGTCGCTCCCCCGCCGCCCGCGAGCGCGAGCGGCAGCGTGTAGAGCCCCACGTCGAGCCCGTCCGCGCTGCGCTCCGCGAAGGTCACCCGGACCGCGTCGGCGTCGCCCGAGACGTCGCCCAGGAGCTGCTCCGCCGTGGATGGACGCGGCACGTCGAGGAACGCCGTGCGAAAGTTCCAGAGCAGCACCCGGGAGCGTCCGGTGGAGAGATCCTCGAGCGCGACCCAGTCGCCCGACAGGCGCGGATGGCGCTGCTCGCCGGGCAGGCGCAGCGCCGCCAGCAGCGCCCCGCCCGCGTCGTAGACCTCGACGTCCGCGTCCACGCCCGTGGTCGCCCGCGCGACGGCGATCCGGAGCGCTCCGGGGCCGCCGTCGATCGCGACGCCCGTCGCTCGCCCCTCGCAGACGACGCTCGACTCGCCCCGCGCGACGTCCTCCAGCCGGACCGCGCCGCCCGAGGCGTCGTCGACGAAGGCGACGGAGGTGCCGCTCACGGCCGGCTGGCGCTGGTCTCCCGCGGCGGCGAGGGTGCCTTCGCGAGCCGTCCCGCCTCCGAACGCGAAGAAGCCGATGTCCCGCTCGCCCGGCGCGCCCTCCTCCCAGGCCACCACGGAGGTGGACACGGACGGCGCCGCCGCGCCCGGCTCTGACCCGGCGCGGAGGAGGGCGCCGGTGGCGAGGTACGCGACCGCCACGCCGGCGGGCACGCGGTAAGCGACGACGGAGCGGGCGACGTCCGGCGAATCCGCGTCGCCCGGCCCCGCGGCGACGGCGCGCGTCGTGCCGGTGAGGAGGTCGAACGCGAGCACGTCGCGGCTCGTACCGCCGGCGTCGGTGTAGACCACGAACCGACCGTCGATGGCCGGGTCGCGCTGATCGCCAGGGCCCGTCGCGATCCAGGTGAAGGTTCCGCCGGGCGCCGCGACCGCGGCGGACGGCACCGCGAGCGCCAGCGCGAGGCCGGCGATGTGGCTGCGAGTGAGCAAGCTTCCCCCGAGGTGGATATCGGAGGATATCGCGACCCCCTGTCCGCCCCAACCCACCCCAGGTCACCGACCGGGCGATGGGTTTCGTCGGACTCGTGGGGAAAGGTGAGATACCGCCGAACGGCGGGGCGAGGCCGGCGCTACGGCTTTTCCCAGAGATCCTGCGTGTCGAAGCGGGCGTCCGGCGCGTGCGTGTCGAGCACCAGCATCGGCCCGTGCGCCGCCGCCTCCAGCCCGCCCACCGCGCGCGCATGCGCGGCGAGGCGCTGCTCACCCTCGTGCAGCACGATCACGTGCGTGAAGCGACCGTCCGGCTCGAGCTTCACGGAGGCGCCGCCGATCACCACGATCGCCCCGGGCGCCGTGCGGCCGGTCACGACCACGCTGCCCCGGTTCGTCCTGCGCAGGGCGGGCCAGCTCACCTCGAGGGGCAGCGATGACGCGATCGAGGTCGCGGCCTGCGGCGGTCGCCCCTCGAGCGCGAGCGACTGCTGACCCGCCGTGAGCGCGACCGCGCCGCCGGCGGCGCCGAGCACGGCGCCGCCCTCGCGAACGGCGACCGCGAGGGAGCCGCCCTGCCGCGCGACCGAGAGGGTGCCGCGCTCGCTCCGCACCGACGCGCCCGGAGCGGCCGCGATCTCCAGCGCGCCTCCCGCGACGGTCGCGCTGAGATATCCGGCGCCCAGGCGCAGCAGCGCGAGCTCGGCCGACGCCGTCCCGACCTCGAGCTGGCCGGCCTCCTCGAGGACGACCCCGTACGATCCCCCCGAGATCCTGACGCGCGCGCCCGCGCTCGCGACGAGCGCGTCCTCCAGCTGCAGCGCGTCGCCAGTCCGGGCGGGGGCCGCGACGCCGCCGCGGACGAGCGCGACGTCACCGACGACCTCCGCGACCGCCAGGCGAAGCCGGCCCGGCGACGGGTGAGCCGGGGCGGGACCCTCCGGACCTGCCCGCGGAGGAGGCGGCTCGTCGGCGAGGACGACGACGGGGTCGCGCTCCCCCGGCGGCGGGCCGAGGATGAGCGCGTAGGCGCCGCCGGTGGCCGCCAGCAGGGCCGCGACGAGGGTCCAGAAGATCGTGCGCTCGCGCCGGTCGTCCATGACCCTACGCCGCCGTCGCCGCGGAGGAGCCTGCCGCCGGCAGCCGCACCGTGAACGTGCTCCCGTCGCCCGTCCGGCTCTCCACGTCGATCCGGCCGCCGTGCTCCGCGACGATCCGGTAGGAGACCGACAGCCCCAGCCCGACGTTGCTCCACTGATCCTTCGTCGTGAAGAACGGCTCGAAGATGCGCGGCAGGTGCTCCGGGGCGATCCCCTTCCCCTCGTCCTGCACCACGATCTCGACCTCGCCCCCGGAGCTCCGCGTCGCGATCCGGATCGCGCCGCCAGGCCTCCCCAGGCACGCGGTCCGCGCGTTCGAGAGCAGGTTCAGCACGACCTGCGCGAGGTGGCCGGGATCCCCTCGCACCCGCGGCGGGGGCGAGGCGAGCGACACGTCGATCGGGATGCCCGCCTCGCGGAGGTGCCCCTCGACGAGCGCGAGCGACTCCGCGACCACCCGGTTCGCGTCGAGGTCGCGGAAGTCGGGCTCGGGGCGCTGCTGGCTGAAGCGGAGCAGCTTCTGGGTGATGTCGCGGCAGCGCCGGGCGAGCGTCTCGATCTTCTCGAGCGACTCGCGGTCGGGGTGCCCGGGGGGCATCGCCTCGAGCAGGAGCTGCGCGTTCCCGAGGATCCCCGTGAGCGGGTTGTTGATCTCGTGCGCGACGCCCGCGCCGAGCTGGCCGATCCCGGCGAGCTTCTGGGCCTCGAGGAGCTGCGCCTGGGCCTCGCGCAGCTCGCGCGTGCGCAGCTCCACCTCGCGCTGCAGATCCTCGTTCCAGCGCTCGAGCCGCTGGCGGGCGGTGCCGAGCTCGTCCGCCATCGCGTTGAAGGTGCGCGACACCGCCGCGACCTCGTCGCGCCCGTCCGCGGGGAGCCGGACCGCCACCTCTCCCGCGCCGAGCGCGCGGGCGGCCGCGTCGATGCGCGAGAGGCCGACCGCCGTGCGCCGGACGACGAGGAACGAGATCGCGAGCACGCCCAGCGCCACGAGCGCGCAGGCGGTGAGCGCCGCGTGGCGCAGGCCGACGATCGAGCCGTACGCGACCTTCGCGGGGACCACGACGAGGACGCTCCACCCCGAGGAATTGCGGAGGGGCGCCCAGGCCGCGAGGGCGCTCCGGCCCTGGAGCGTCCCCGCGCGCGCGGGATCGAGCCGGCCCGCGAGCTCCGCGCGCGCCGCCTCCTCGAGCGGGGGCGCGCCCGCGGACGCGACGACCACTCGCGCCCCGTCGACGAGGTAGACCGCCCCGCCCTCGGGCACCGCGGCGTCGAGCCGCGGCTGCACGAGCTCCGTCCCGAGCCGCACGCCCACGAGCCAGGTGCGCCCTTCGCGGACGGGCAGGGCGCGGACGGCCGCGAGGTGCACGCCCGCCCCGGGCTCGTCGTACGCGAGCAGCACGAGCCCGGGCAGCGCGCGCTCCCCGGCGGCGCGCACCGCCGCGAGGAACGCGTCCGCCGCCGCCCCCGACCCCGTGACCAGCGCGCGCGTCCTGCCGCTCGCGTCCACGATCGCGCTCGCCTCCGCGGCCGGGAGCTGGCGCGAGAGGACGACGAGGAGCCAGCGCCGCTCGGCCTCGTCGAGGCGGTCGGGCCGCCAGCTCTCCGCCGCCGCGCCGAGGGTCGCGTCGATCTGGGCGAGCTCCGCGGCCACGCTCGCCGCGCCGGAGCGAGCGCGGGCGAGGTGCTCCGCGGACGTGCGGCGGACGAGCTCGCGCTGGGCCCACGCCGCGATCGGGAAGCCGACTCCGACGACGGGTGCGAGCGAGGCTGCGAGGAGGACGAGCGCGAGCTTGCGCTGCAGCGTCATGCCGCCGCCCCGCCGCCGCCCGTGGCGCCCCCGGCGACGACGACCGGGCCCGCCGTGGCGGCCGGGTCGTCGCAGAGGTGGACGCTGCCGGGCACCTGCTTCGCTCGCTCCTTCAGCTCGGAGGCGGCGCGGGCGACGTCCGCGTGGGCGGCGTACCGACCGGGGGGCGCGACGACGGTCGCGATGGAGAGCGACAGGATCGGGAACTGGCGCGGGACGCCGAAGCGATCGGCCGCCTCGATGAAGCCGCGTTCGCGATCCTCGCGGTCGTAGTACAGCGGGATCACGCGGTCGAAGGTGGAGATGATCTCCCGGCACACCGCCCCGGCGCGCTCGGGCGCGGTGAGCACGACGAAGTCGTCCCCCCCGATGTGCCCGAGGAACGCGGCCTCGCCGCCGTGCTCGGTCACCGCGTGCCGGAGGATGCCCGCCGTCTGGATGATGACGCCGTCGGCCTTGGCGTAGCCGTAGTGGTCGTTGAACGCCTTCAGGTTGTCGAGATCGACGTAGGTGAGCGCGAACGGGACGCGCCCGCCGAGCCGCCGCTCCACCTCCTGATCGATGGCGCGTCCACCCGGCAGCCGCGTCATCGGAGAGGCGTGGAGGGTCGCCTCGCGCCGGCGCAGCACGGCGTCGACTCGGGCGACGAGCTCCTGCGCGTCGAAGGGCTTCGTGAGGTAGTCGTCGGCCCCGAGCCGGAGCGCGCGCACCTTGTCGGCGGTCTCGCCGCGCGCGGAGAGGAACACGACCGCGAAGGGCTCGGAGGCGCGCTCCTCGGCGAGCCCCTCGAGCAGCGCGAAGGCGTTCCCGTCCGGCAGCTGCACGTCGACGAGCAGGAGCTGCGGCCGCTTCTCCTGCACGATGCGGCGGGCCTCGGCGGCGGTGTCCGCCTCGAGGACCTCGTAGCCCTGGCTCGCGAGCACCTCCGCCGAGATGGCGCGGATGGCGGGGTCGTCGTCGACGACGAGCACGCGCCCGCCGGCAGGCCGCCCCCGCCGGAGCAAGGGCTCCGCGGCGGCGGCGAGCACCGGGGGCAAGGAAGGCTTCGTCACGAACGCCTCCGCGCCGGCCCGGAACGCCGCCTCGCGCTGGCTCGGGTCGGCGAAGGCGAGCACGGCCGCCTGCCGCGTGTCCGCGTCGTGGCGCAGGATGTCCGCGAGGGGCACGCCCGCGAGCGTGACGACCCGCGGGTCGTACACGACGAGGCGCGGGCGGCGGCGGCGGGCCTCCGCGAGCGCCTCGTGGGGATCGCTCGTCGCGTGGCACCGCATCCCCCGCGCCTCCAGCACGCCGCGGGTGAGCGTCGCCGCGTCGGGCTCGTCGACCACGAGGACGAGCGGCGCCTCGGCCGCGATCGGCCCGCGGTCGACCGGCGTCGCGGGCGGCTCCTCCGGCAGCACGACCACGAAGCGCACGCCGTCGCCCGGGCTCTCCGCCCAGATCGCGCCGCCGTGCGCCTCGACGATGCCGCGGCAGATGGAGAGCCCGAGCCCCGTGCCGCGCACGCGCCGGTTGCGATCGGTGCGCGCCTGCTCGAACTTTTCGAAGATCCGCTCCAGGTCGGGCTCGGAGATCGCCTCGCCGGCGTTCCAGACCGACAGCCCCAGCATCCCCGGGAGCGCCGGCGAGCGGAAGAGCCGCACGCGGATGACGCTGTTCTCGGGCGCGAACTTGATGGCGTTCGTGAGGAGGTTCGACAGCACCTGGCCCACGCGGCCCGGATCCGCGAGGAGCCGCACCGGGGCGGGCGGGGTCTCCACGGCGACCTCCTGCCCGCGCTCCGCGGCGGCTGGCTGGTACCGCTCCACGGTCGCGCGCACGAGCTCGTCGAGGCGCGTGACCTCCGGCGACATCTCGAGCCTGCCCTTCGCGAGGCGCGCGAGGTCGAGGAGGTCGTCGACGAGCCCGTTCAGCTTCTCGGTCGACTCCCGCGCCATGCGGAGGTAGCGCCCCTGCTTCGGCTCCAGGTCCCCGGCGAGACCGGAGAGCACCAGATCGAGCGCGCCGGTGATCGAGGTGAGCGGCGTGCGCAGCTCGTGGCTCACGACCTGGACGAACTCCTCCTTGCGCTCCTCGAGCCGCTTCTGCTCGGTGACGTCGCGCAGGGCGATGGCGACGCCGGCGAGCCGGCCGTCCGGCTCGGCGACCGGCGAGACGATCGACGAGAGCGTCCGGTCGAGGAGGTGCACCTCCTCCTGGACGAACGCGCGGCCCGACGGATCGGGCTCGAGACCGCGCACGAGGTCGAACGGGTAGAAGCCGAGCGCGTCCTTGAGCCACTTGACCGGCAGCGGCCCCTCGAGCGCGGCCCCCAGCATGCGGCGCGCGGCGGGGTTCGCGATCACCTCGTCGGACCCGGTCGCGGCGAAGAGCAGGCCGTCCGCCATGCACTCGACCACGCGCTCGAGCCGCTGCCGCTCGCCGGCGTGCTTGGCGCCGAAGGCCCGCAGCGCCGCGCCGAGCTCGTTCACGAAGACGTCGAGGATGCGCGAGTCGCCGTCGCCGAACGCGCCGGGGGCGGCGCTCTCGAGCAGGACGACGCCCGCCGTGGCGCCGTCGACCTGGAGCGGGACGGCGAGGCGCGAGCCGAACGCGCTCGCCCGGCCGGCGCCGCCCAGCACGCGGATCTGCAGCGACGACTCGGCGAGGCGTGATCCCGAGTGCTCCGCGTAGGCGGCGAGCGCGTCCTCCTTCACCTGCAGGAGCGCCGAGTCCGAGAGCCGCGCCACGGGCTTGAGGAGCAGGAGGGGGGCGCTGCCGGGGGGAGCGAAGAGCGCGGCGGCGACGTCGCACGGGACGATGCGCGGGAGCCGCTCGACGACGCTCTCGAGGAGGCTCGTGTGGCTCTCCGCGACGCTCGCCTCCCGGGCCACCTCCGCGGCGACCTGGAGGGCCTGGAGCCGGCGCTCCGCCTCGGCGAGCAGGCGCGCGTGCTCCCGCTTCAGGTGGACCTGCTCGAGGGCGCGGACCACCGTCTGGCGGAGATCCGCGCTCTCCCACGGCTTCACGAGGTACCGGTAGACCTCGCCACGGTTGATCGCCTCGACGAGCTCGCGCGGGTCGGTGTAGGCCGTGAGCAGGATGGCGCAGAGGTCGGGGCGCTTTCGCCGCGCCTCGGAGACGAGCTCGACCCCGCTCATGCCCGGCATGCGCTGGTCGGTGACGAGGAGCTCGACCTCCCGCTCGGAGAGGATCTTCAGCGCTTCTTCGGCGCCGCCCGCCGTGAGCGCCTCGTAGCCATCCTGCGGCGGGAACGTGCGCCGCAAGAGGCCGAGCACTTCCGGCTCGTCGTCCACGAAGAGGATGACGTGAGGCATTCCTGAAGCGCGCCCCCCGGCGAGCGAGAAAAATTGCTGAACGCGCCCATCCTACCACGTGGCGGGCGCTTGGCCGATTTTCCCGCTATCGCCCGACATCGCGGTTTAGCTTGCCCTGCGCGGCTGGAAACGACTATAAGTCCCGGCCTTTTACGCAAAGAGTCCTACATGACCCCCCGCGAGCAGATCCGCAACGTCGCCATCGTCGCACACGTCGACCACGGCAAGACCACCCTCGTCGACTTCATGCTGCGCCAGGCCGGCGTGTTCCGCGCGAACGAGCAGCTCGTCGAGCGGGTGATGGACTCGAACGACCTCGAGCGCGAGAAGGGCATCACCATCCTCGCGAAGAACACGGCCGTCACCTACAAGGGCGTGAAGATCAACATCGTCGACACGCCCGGCCACGCCGACTTCGGCGGCGAGGTGGAGCGCGCGCTCCGCCTCGTGGACGGCGTGCTCCTGCTGGTGGACGCCGCCGAGGGTCCCCTCCCCCAGACGCGCTTCGTCCTCTCCAAGGCGCTCGCGCTCGGGCTGCCCTCCGTGCTCGTCGTCAACAAGGTGGACCGCCAGGACGCGCGGGCGAAGGAGGTCCTCGACCTCGTCTACTCGCTCTACATCGACCTCGGCGCGAACGAGCACCAGATCGACTTCCCGGTCATCTATGCCATCGCCCGCGAGGGCAAGGCGGCCCACACGGTCCAGGGCGCCTTCGAGGCCGAGTCGCTGAAGCCGCTCTTCGACGCCATCCTCACCCACGTCCCCCCGCCGCCGGGCGGCGACGGGACCCACGTCCAGATGCTGGTCGACAACCTCGACTACGACGACTACGTGGGCCGCCTCGCCATCGGGCGCATCTCCTCGGGCGTGCTGCACGAGGGCGACGCGATCGCGGTGATGCGCGAGGAGGGCAAGATCGTCCCGGCCAAGGTGGTCCGGCTCTACGCCTACGACGGGCTGAAGCGCGTCGAGGTGAAGGACGCGGGCCCGGGCGAGATCGTCTGCATCGCCGGCGCCGAGGAGATCGGCATCGGCGACACCATCGCCGACCCGGCGAATCCGGTGGCCCTCCCCCGCATCAGCGTGGAGGAGCCGACCATGTCGATGGTCTTCAAGGTGAACGAGGGCCCCTTCGCCGGGAAGGAAGGCAAGTACGTCACGAGCCGCAACATCCGCGAGCGGCTCTACCGCGAGGCGTACAAGAACGTCTCCATCCGCGTCGAGGACACCGAGACGCCGGACGCCTTCAAGGTGGTCGGCCGCGGCGAGCTCCAGCTCGCGGTGATCGTCGAGAACATGCGCCGCGAGGGGTACGAGCTCACCGTCTCGAACCCGGAGCCCATCCTCAAGACCATCGAGGGAGAGGTCCACGAGCCGATGGAGCTGCTCGTCTGCGACCTGCCCGACGACGGCGTCGGCGGCGTCACGCAGAGCATGGGGTCGCGCAAGGGGCGGATGGTGGACATGCAGCCGCTCGGCTCGGGCCGCACCCGCCTCCAGTTCCGCGTGCCGGCGCGCGGCCTCATCGGCTTCCGCGGCGAGTTCCTCACGCTCACCCGCGGCGAGGGCATCATGTCCTCGCAGTTCGACGGCTACGAGCCGTGGCAGGGGCGCATCGAGAAGCGGAAGAGCGGCGCCATCGTGGCCGACCGCATCGGCGACGTCGTCGCCTACGCCTGCTTCTACGCGCAGGAGCGCGGCGCGCTGTTCGTGAAGCCCGGCGACAAGGTCTACGCCGGCATGATCGTCGGCGAGCACAGCCACGACAACGACCTCGACTTCAACATCTCGAAGGAGAAGAAGCTCACGAACATCCGCGCCGCGGGCCGGGACGAGAACGTGATCCTCACCCCGCCCCGCGAGATGAGCCTCGAGCGGGCGCTCGAGTGGATCGCCGAGGACGAGCTCGTCGAGGTGACGCCGCTCTCGATCCGGCTCCGGAAGAAGTTCCTCGACCCGACCCTGCGCTACAAGCTGGAGCGCGACCGCAAGAAGGGCGGCTCCGCCTCGGCGCAGGCCTGAGGCGCTCGGCCGTCCTCGAGCAGCCAGCCGTCACCGACGCCGCCCCGGGCCCCGCCCGCGGGCGGCGTCGACGTCTCCGGCCCCTGCGCGGGCAGCGAGCGCGAGCGCCACGAGCGAGCGCCACGAACGAAGACGCCGCCCCGGTCTCCCGGAGCGGCGTCTCGTGTCCTTCGACCGGCGTGCGGCGGAGGTCGCTAGACCTTCGGCTTCGCGCGGGCGCGGACTTCCTGCACCTGCTTGGCGCGCGGCTGGCCCTTCACGGCCGTGTTGACGAAGAGGAGGCCGTCGTTGTGGCCCGGCACTGCCCCCTTCACGAGGAGGAGGTTCTTGTCGGCCTCGACGCCCATGACCGTGAGGTTCTGGACCGTGACGTTGTCGACGCCGTAGTGGCCGGGGAGGTGCTTGCCCTTCCAGACCTTGCCCGGCGTCTTGCGCTGACCGATCGCGCCGACGTGCCGGTGGTGCTCGTGCGCCGTGGACGAGTCGCGCGCGGCGCCCTTCATGTTCCAGCGCTTCATGACGCCGGTGAACCCGCGGCCCTTCGTGATGCCGGCCACGTCGATGCGCTGGTTCTCCTTGAAGACCTTGTCGACCGTGAGGACGTCGCCGGCCTTGAGCTCGCCGAGGAGCTTCGCGTCCTTGACGCGGATCTCCTTCACGTGCCGGAAGATGGGCGTGCCGGCCTTCTTGAAGACGCCGACCTCGGACTTCGTGAGGCGGTGGGCGTGCTTCTCGTCCACCTCACCCCAGCCGAGCACGACCGCGTCGTAGCCGTCCTTCTCGGCCGTCTTGCGCCGCACCACCGTGCAGGGACCCGCCTCGATCACCGTCACCGGGATGCAGTCGCCCTCGGCGGTGAAGATCTGCGTCATCCCAAGCTTCTTCGCCAGAAGCCCTGTCGCCATGTGTCACCTCGCATTGGTCCGCCGCGCGTCACGACTGGCCGCGGAGGACGTGCCGTTGGAAAGGGGCGGTTTCTACCCGTCCGGCGGTCGGGTGTCAAGGGAAGCCCGCGTACCGCCGCCGGTTTTCCGGGCGCGGTCGGGTGATCTCGCCGTCAGAGCGAGGCGCACTCCGACGAGGTCATCTGCGCGACCTGCGCGAGCAGCGCGTCGATGTCGAACGGCTTCGCCAGGTAGCCAGCGGCCCCGACCGACGCGGCGCGTTGCGGGTTGCCGTCCGCCGAGATGACGACGATGGGGATCTCCGCCCTGCCCGGCCGCTCCCGGAGCGCCTGGGCGAAGGCGAGCCCGTCCATCACGGGCATCATCAGATCCAGCAGGATGATGGCCGGCTTCTCGGCCTCGACCCGCTCGAGCGCCTCCACCCCGTGACGCGCGCGCGCCACGCGATAACCCTCGCCTTCGAGGATGTCGCAGATGGCGTCGAGGATGTCGGGGTCGTCGTCGACGACCAGCACGAGGGGATCGGTCATGGCTCCCGGGGTGAATCGGGCGGGGCAGTATATGCCCTCACTCGCGGGAGCGTGAGGAGGTAACCATCCTCGGACAGCGCGAGGCTGCCGTGCAGCGCCCCCGCCGCGCGGCGGGCGACCGGAAGCGCGAGGGCCCGCCCCTTCGGATCACTGGGGGAGCCCTTGCGCGGATCCTCGAGCGCCTCGGGGGGCACCGCATGACCCGACACCGAGATCGAGACGTCCTCCCCCGTGCGTGCGACCACGCGGACGGGCGTTCCCTCGCTGCCCGCGACGGCGAGCAGCGCCTCGATCGCCCGCTCGAGCAGCGAGCGATCGGCGGCCACCGTGATCGGCCCGTCGAGCTCGACGGTGACGGGCGGGGCGTCGGCGGGACGCCGCTCCAGCAGGCCCTCGAGGATCTCGCCCAGGGAGAGCGGCTCCGCGCGCACGGGGATGCCCGCCACGTCGAGCCGCTCGCAGAGGAAGTGATCCTCGACGAGCTGGCGAACGCGGGAGAGCGAGCGCAGGCACATCGCGGAGAGCTTGTCGCCGCGAGCCCCGCCACGCTCCTCGGGCGACATTCGAGCCAGGAGCTCGGCCGTCCAGAGCGCGGTCGAGAGCGGGTTGCGGACCTCATGGGCGACGAAGCCGAGATACCCGCTGCGCCGCTCGTTCGCGTCCGCCCTCTCCTCCGAGTCCGATGCGTTCTTGGGCTGTTCCGATTGCTCGCGCTCCACGATCCACCTGCCTGGCCGCCATCCCGACGAGCGTGCAGCCACAACCTGGGTACCCCGTCTGTCACGCGCAAGTGAGCTCTGCAACCACCCCGTAGGTCTTGCAGAACGAATTACAGGGAAAAAACCCAACGGGGCCGGGGGCTCGCGCGTTGCCTGTCATTTCTACACCCACCCGGTTTCCGAGCGGCTCCTGTCCTAACAGCCAAGCCGTTGGAATCGCGCACAATTTTTCCCTACCCCTTTGCGGCACGTCCTTTGCTTTCTCCAGCTCCCGTCACTAGGCAACCTTCCGGAGGCCGAATGAAGCGCATCGCGATCCCGACGACCACCAGCTCCCTCGAGCTGTATCTATCGGAGATCAATCGCTTTCCTCTCCTGACCGTGGATGAGGAGCAGCGGCTCGCTCGGCTCTACCGCGACCAGGGGGACACGCGCGCGGCGCACCGCCTCGTCACGGCCAACCTGCGGTTCGTGGTGAAGGTCTCGTACGAGTATCGCTCCTACGGCTTCAAGATGGCCGACCTCATCCAGGAGGGGAACATCGGCCTCATGAAGGCGGTGCAGAAGTTCGATCCGGACAAGGGCATCCGGCTCATCTCGTACGCCGTCTGGTGGATCCGGGCCTACATCCAGAACTACATCCTCAAGTCGTGGTCCCTCGTGAAGCTGGGGACGACGCAGGCCCAGCGGAAGCTGTTCTTCTCCCTCGCGCGGACGAAGCGCGAGCTCGACAAGATGTCCGTCGAGCACGGTCTGGACTCCGACGCGCAGGACAAGGGCAAGATCGCGAAGAAGCTCCGCGTGAAGCCCGCCGAGGTCGAGGAGATGGAGCAGCGGATGGACGGCCGCGACCTCTCCCTCGACGCGCCGATGGGCGACGACGGCGGCTACTCGCACATCGACTTCGTCGCCGGCAAGGCGGCAGCCCAGGACGACGAGCTCTCCGTCGCCGAGGAGCAGCAGATCGTCGCCTCGAAGGTGACCGCGGCCCTCGCGCGCCTCGATCAGCGCGAGCGCTACATCATCGAGCAGCGCGTCATGGCCGATCGCCCGCTCACGCTGAAGGAGCTGGGGGAGCACTTCGGCTTCTCGCGCGAGCGCGCCCGCCAGCTGGAGATCCGGGCGAAGGAGAAGCTGAAGCAGGAGCTCCACGCGCTCGCGAGCGAGATCGAGTGGCCGACGGATGGGACGCCGGTCGACGTCGACGACGCCGCGCTCGCCTGACACGCGGCATCGTTTCCATGGCGGCACGTGAGACGGCGGCGTCCCTCGCCTGAGGGGCGCCACGCCGCGTAAGCCTGGGATCGTGTACAACCCAGGAGATGTTCGAGGGCGCGCCGCGTCAGACGCTCAGCCGAGCCGTGGGCATCGCCGTCATCGCCTTCGTCGCGAGCGCCAACAGCATCGCAAACGGGTTCGTGTTCGACGACGCTTACAACGTCCTCCACAACCCGTGGATCATCGCGTTCCCCGCTCTCGGCGACGCGTTCACGCACCACATGGCTGGCTTCGCGGCCGGCCTCGACACGAGCTACTACCGGCCCGTGATGCACGTCCTGCTGTGGGCGTCTCGAGCGGTGTTCGGTCCAGAAGCGTGGGGCTTTCACGCCGCGAACGTCCTCCTGCACGCCGGGACATCCGCCGCGGTGTACGTCCTGCTGGTCCGCTGGGCCCGTCAGGACGCCGCGCAGCAGACGTGCGCTCCCGACGCCATCTCGGCGAGTCGCCTGTACATCTCGGGACCCGCCATCGGAGCGCTCATCTTCGCGGTCCACCCGGTCCACGCCGAGGCGGTGGCGTGGATCTCGGGGATCGTGGACCTGTCGTTCGGCTTCTTCTTCCTGGCCGCTCTCCTCGTCGCGACGAGCAGGCGGTCGTCGTCGTGGACGGGCCCTGCCATCGCCGGGGTCCTGTTCCTGGCGTCACTGCTGGCGAAGGAGCCCGCGGTGATGCTGCTCCCCACCGTCGTGGTGGCATTCGGGATCCGCGGCGACCTGTGGTGTCCGACGCAGCGCGTCCGAGCCTGGAGAATCCTCGCTTCGCTTTCCGCGGCTACGTTCCTGTACTTGCTGCTCCGCGTGAACGCGCTCGGCGGCCTGATGGGGACGGGAGGAGCACATCGGGTAAAGGTCGGGGTCGTCGATGGCGTCCTGACGGCGTTGACGCTGCTCGCCGACTATTCGGCCTTGCTCGTGTGGCCGCAGCGCCTCAGCGCGGTCCACGCGCGCGGGGTCGTGACGACACTGACGCCCGGAGTGGTGGGGGGCGTTCTCACCCTTGCCGCGCTCGCGGCGATCGCCTGGTTCGGCCGCCGCAGCGCCGGCGTGGTCGTGGGAGTCGCCCTGCTCGTCCTCCCGCTCCTGCCCGCGCTGTACGTTCCTGTCCTCGGGGAGGGACTGGTCGCGGAGAGGTACTTGTACCTGCCCCTCGCGGGCGCGGCGCTGCTCGTCGCGATCGCACTCGAGCATCCGCTCGCTCGTCGAGCGCCGGTGGCGCTGAGGTCCGCCACTGCGGTGCTGGTCATCGGCCTCCTCGCCGCGGGGACCCTCTCGCGAAACGAGGTCTGGCGGAGCGATCTCTCGCTGTGGAGCGACGCAGCCCGGGAGGAACCTCTAAGCGCCGCCGCGCAAGAATACCTGGGACACGCGCTGCTCGCGTCGGGCGACGCATCGGGGGCCATCCCGGCCCTGACGCGCGCCCTCGCGCTCGACCCTGCGCACCACGAAGCGCGGCTCGACCTCGCCTCGGCGCTCGCCTCCACGGGGAACGCAGCGGAGGCGACTCGCGCTGCGGAGCTGGCGGTCACCGAGCGGCCGGCGAACGCCTCCGCCCACACGGTCCTCGGCTACGCGCTGTCGGTGAGCGGCCGATTCTCGGAGGCAGCGGCCGCGTACGAACGCGCGCTCGAGCTCGATCCCAGCGCGGCGGCGGCGCATAACGGGCTCGCCATATGCGTTGCGAACCTCGGGCGGATGGACCGCGCCGTCCTGCACTTCGGGGAAGCAGTCAGGCTGGACCCTGGCAATCCCCAGTACGCACGCAACCTGGCCCTCGCGATGGGCCAGTGACCGGGGGCGGGGGAACCTCGGGCGTGCCTACCCGATGCCGTGCTTCTTCAGCCGGTAGCGGAGCGTGTCGCGCGACACGCCGAGGAGACGGGCGGCCTTCGACTGGTTGCCGCTCGCGCGCTCCATCGCCTCGACGATGAGCTTGCGCTCGACGTCGTCGAGCACGAGGCCGTCCGGCGTGACGCTCGGGACGAGCTTGTCCGTGCGCTTCGCCGGTGTGGCGCGGCGCAGCTCGGGGCTGAGGTGCTCCGGGCGGATCTCCTCGACCCCTGCGTGCAGGATGAAGGCGCGCTCGACGACGTTGCGCAGCTCGCGGACGTTGCCCGGCCAGCGGTAGGCCCTGAGGAGCTCCATCGCGGCGGGCGTGACGCCTCGCACCTGGCGCTTCATCTCCGAGTTGAAGCGGGCGATGAAGTGCGCGGCGAGCGCGCCGACGTCCTCCACGTGATCGCGCAGCGGCGGGACCACGATCCGGACGACGTTCAGCCGGAAGAAGAGGTCCGCGCGGAACCGGCCCTCCGCGACGCGCTGCTCGAGGTCGACGTTCGTCGCGGCGATGACGCGCACGTCGCTGCGCAGCTCCTGGACGCCGCCGACGCGCCGGAACGTCTTGTTCTCGAGCAGGCGCAGGAGCTTCGCCTGGCCGCCGGGGGGGAGGTCGCCGATCTCGTCCAGCATCACCGAGCCGCCCTCGGCGCTCTCGAACAGGCCGCGCTTCTGGGCGTGGGCGTCGGTGAAGGCGCCGCGCTCGTGCCCGAAGAGCTCCGACTCGAGGAGGTGCTCCGGGAGGGCGGCGCAGTTCACCTGGAGGAACGGCCGCTCGGCGCGCGCGCTCTGGAAGTGGATGGCGCGGCCGACGACCTCCTTGCCGCAGCCGCTCTCCCCCTCGATGAGGACCGTCGTCGTGTCCGACGCGCCGAGCCGCGAGATCATCGAGCGCACCTGCTCCATCGCGCTCGACGCGCCGACGATCGCCTCGAGCGCGGTCCCGCCGCGGCGCTCGCTCGCCAGCGCCGCGATCTGCCGGCGCGTGCGCGCGGTCGCGATGGCCCGCTCCACCGCGGCGTCGAGCGCCTGGAACGGGAACGGCTTCACGAGGAAGTCCATCGCCCCGTGCTTCATGGCGTCGACCGCGATGTCGACGGTCGAGTGGGCGGACATCATGAGGACGATGAGGTCCGCGTTGTCCGCCAGCGCGCGCTGCAGCGTCTGGACCCCGTCGATCCCGGGCAGCCGCACGTCGAGGAGCATGACGTCGGGCGGGTTCGCGGCGAGCATCTCGAGCGCCTGCTCGCCCGACTCGGCCGACAGCACCTCGTAGCCGCTGCGCTGCAGGCGCTCCGACACGGACCAGCGGATCAGCTTCTCGTCGTCCACGACGAGGACGCGGGCCGAGGGGATCGTCATGCGGCGTGCTCCGTCG
The DNA here is from genome assembly GCF_022690745.1 of Anaeromyxobacter sp. SG64. Lineage (NCBI taxonomy): Bacteria > Pseudomonadati > Myxococcota > Myxococcia > Myxococcales > Anaeromyxobacteraceae > Anaeromyxobacter > Anaeromyxobacter sp. SG64. The sequence continues at coordinate 53,855 of NZ_JALCZB010000003.1, forward strand.
CGCGCACGGGGCGCGCCAGCTGCAGGGTCACCGTGAACACCGTCCCTCCATCCGGCGGACAGCGGTAACCGATGTGCCCCCCGTGCTCCGCCACGATGCGGGCGGAGATCGCGAGGCCGAGGCCGTTCCCCTCGCGCTTGGTCGTGAAGAACGGCTTGAACACCTGGGCGCGGAGGTCGGTGGGGATGCCGGGACCGGTGTCGGCGATCTCGACGACGACGTTCCCGTCGCCCATCCGCGAGTGGACCGTGAGCGTCCCCTTCCCCTGGGCGGACATGGCCTGGCAGGCGTTGAGGCAGATGTTGAGGAACACCTGCTCGAGCTGGGACGGATCGGCCAGCACGGGGGGCAGCTCCGGCGCGAGCTCCGGGGCGACCACGACCACGCCGTTTCGCGACTGCTGGCGGATGAGGAAGAGCACCTTCTCGAGCGTGCCGTTCACGTCGGTGGAGCGGAGCCTCGCCTTCGGAGGCCGGGCGAAGCTGAGCAGGCTCTCCATGGTGTGCGTGAGGCGCTGCACCTGGTGGCGCATCTCGCCGACCACCTCGGCGTGCTGCGGGTCCTCGGCGAGGTCCTCCGCGAGGAGCTCGAGCGCGCCGGAGAGCCCGGCGAGCGGGTTCTTGATCTCGTGGGCGAGGCCCGTCGCGACCTCGCCGACCGCCGCGAACCGGTCCGCCCGCACCATCCGCTCGCGGTAGAACGCCTCGAGCTCCGCCTGGCTCCGGCGGAGGGCGGCGAGCATCGCGTCGAACCCCCGGGCGGCGGTGCCGAGCTCGTCGGAGCGCCCCTCGTCGGCGCGCACCGTGAGCTCGCCGGCCTCGGCCCGCTTCATCGCGGCGACGAGGCGCTGCAGCGGGCTCACGGCCTCGCGCCCGAGCAGCCAGAGCAGGATGGCGAGCAGGCAGACGAGCGCTCCGGACGCCGCGAACAGGAGGGTCTTCGCGAGGCGGGACTCCGACAGCTCGATGGGATCGCGGCTGAAGCGGAGGTCGAGCCAGCCGTTCACGGGCGAGTGGGTCCCATGGCAGCGCGCGCACGCGGTGGCGTTCGGGATCGGGTGGATGACCGCGTACTCCAGCTCGTTCCCGTTCGGCGACTGCACCACGGTCGTGGTCTCGAACTTGCGGAGATCCGGCCACGGCACCGCGCCGATCAGGGCCGGCGCGGTCGACACGGAGATGTAGCCGGTCGGCGCGACGAGGCTCGCCGCGAGCAGCTCGCTGTTGTGCGCCATCAGGGTCCCGAGCAGCGCCGGGACGGCGTTCGGCTGGCCCGAGAGCATGGTGTTCGAGACGCCCGACGCCACCATCTCCGTGAAGATCTGGGCGCGCTCGCGGCGTCCGCGCTCGATGTCCGAGCCGTAGAGGTGGACGGCCCCCGCGACCATCGCCGCCATCGTCAAGGCGAACAGGAGCGCCGTCGGGAGCAGGATGCGCGCCCGGATGCTCGAGTCGAGCCGCTTGAAGAGGCGTTCGAGTGGATTCATCCGCTAGGGGACAACGTTCGGCCCACCGCCATCATTGCAAGGACAGCGACGGACGGGAAGGCGCCGTCCCCGGCGGATGTTCACGCAGCGTTTCCGCGATGTACGCGGATGTCGGCAGAAAGCTCGAAGATCTCGACAGCGGCGGCGACCAGCGCCTCTCCTGCGCATCCCTCGCACACCGCCTGGCGCAGCTTGGTGCTCGGCGCGTGGAGGATCTTCGAGACGATGGAGCCGGCCATCGCGTCGAGCCTCCTTTCGAGCTCCGGATCTTCCCCGAGCCTGCGGAGGGTGCGCTCCACCTCCTCGCGGGCGATCGCGCTCGCGCGGCTGCGCATCTCCTGGATGAGCGGCGCGGCCCGGCGCTCCGCCTCGGCCCGCACGTACTTCGCGACCTCGTCCGCGATGATCCGCTCGGCCTCGGCGACCGCGGCCACGCGCTCGGTCATCGCGGCCTTCATCACCCGATCGAGGTCGTCGACGTCGCAGAGGTACACGTCGCGCACGTTGCCGGTCGCCGCGGGGATCGCCCGCGGGACGGCGAGGTCCACGAGGACGATGGGCCGCCGCCGCGCGCGCGAGAGCCGGGCCATGGCCTCGGGCTGGAACGCGGCGGGCGCGACCGGGGCCGCCGACACGACGACGTCCGCCTCCGCGAGCTCCTCCTCGAGCGCGTCGAGGGGCCGAGCGGTACCGCCGACCTCCTGCGCGAGCGCCTCGCCGTTCGCGAGCGTGCGGTTCAGCACGACGATTCGGGCGCCCTGGTCCCGGAGGTGCTGCGCGGAGAGCCGCGCCATCTCGCCGGCGCCGACCACGACCACGCGCCGGCCCTGCATCGGGCCGATCACCTTCTCGGCGAGGGTCGCTGCCGCGTTCCCCCAGGAGATGCCCGCGCGCCCGACCGCGGTCTCCGTGCGGACGCGCTTCGCCCCGGCCAGCACCCGGTTCAGGACCGCGGTGAGCTCCTTGCCCGCGACGCCGAGCTCGATGGCGCGCTGGAACGCGTCCTTGAACTGCCCGAGGATCTGCGGCTCGCCGAGGATGGCGGACTCGAGGCTCGAGGCCACGCGCACGAGGTGCCGGAACGCCTCCTCGCCCTGGACCTCGAACAGCGGCAGCTCCCTGCCGGCGCGGGCGTTCAGCGCCTGGCGAAGCGCGAGCGTCGCGGCCGCGGGACAGCGCGTCGCGGCGAAGATCTCCACGCGGTAGCACGTGGACATCACCGCGACCTCTTCGATGCCGTCGAGCGCCGCGTAGCTGGCGAGCGCCGGCTGCAGGTCGTCCGGTGACAGCGCGAGCACCTCGCGGTCCGCCACGGTTGCGCCCTTCTGGTTGAGCCCGACTGCGACGAGCACGGCGGCTCCTTTCGCGATCTTCCGGCCCACGCGAGCAAGCGCCGTGCCCCCCGTATCCCCGCCAGATTTCCCAGGAGTCCCGAGCCGGTCTGCGCAAGCCTTGCGCGCTACCTCCCACACGGCCGAGGGAGGCGAAACCCCTGCATGCGCGCTGGGCAGCCGGCGCGCGGGGCGTGCGTGGGGCACGGCTGGGGTACCTGCCCCAACACGGTGGGTGAGATCCCCAATCGTCACGCATCGGTTACGGGATTTCCCTTGACATCTCGTGACCCTGGGTGCGGCACCCGCCTTGCTTTCCCGCGGCAGTTTGCCGCCAGCATCGGCCGGACGGACCGGAGGAGCCCCAGTTACATGAAGCCCGAGAGCAACGTCATCCGCGGCCCCGGCGGGATCCTTTCCTTACCCGCGAGCGACGGGGCCTCCCTCGATCTGCTCATGCTGATCGAGGGAGAGACGAGCGGCGCGCCGCTCGACGAGGTGCTGGCCCGCTTCGGCAGATCCCGCAGCGCCTACTACGAGAAGCTTCGCCGCTTCCGGGAGAACGGGCTCGAGGGGCTCATCGCGCGGCCGCCGGGCCCGCGCAGCGCGTGGCGGCGCCCGCTCGAGGTCGTCCGCCACATCGTCCGCGCTCGCCTGCGAGAGCCGGAGCGGAGCGCGGCCGCGATCGCCGAGGAGCTCGCCGGGCTCGGGCACGAGGTCTCGGTGCGCAGCGTGGAGCGCACGCTCACGCAGTTCGGGCTGACGCGGCGCGAACGCGGACAGCGGCTCAGGTGAGCGGCCGCGGCAGTCGGGTCACTCGCTCGCGGCGTGCGGCGCCAGGCGGGCGCCGGGCCGGTCCGGAGCCCCGACCCCGGGTGTATGCTGGGCCGTTTCCTGCGACCAGATTCCCTCGCACCGATGACTCTCTCGCGACCCACCTCCGAGGCCGCCACGCCAGGCTCGACGCCGCCGCGACCGAAGATTTTCCCTGCGGCCCGTCACCATCTCGTCGCCGTCACGGCGCTCGTCACCCTCGGGCTCCTGGCGTACTCGAACGCCTTCCGGGGTGACTTCGTCTTCGACGACTTCCAGTTCATCGTCGACAACCCGGTCATCCGCGATCTCTCGAACTACTTCGCGAGCTCGGCGGGGTACCGCGCGAGCCCGCACCGCGTCGTGGCCTTCGCCTCGTTCGCGCTGAACCATGCGGTCGGCGGCCTCGATCCCGCCGGTTATCACGTCGTGAACATCGCGATCCATCTCCTCAACGGATCGCTCGCCTACGCGCTCGTGTGCCTCCTCTTTCGCACGACCGCCCTGAAGCGGTCCGCGCTCGCGGACTCGGGCCACTGGATAGCGCTCGTCGCGGCGGCGCTCTTCGTGGCGCACCCCCTGCAAGCGCAGGCGGTCGCGTACGTCGCGCAGCGCATGGCGTCGCTCGCGACGACCTTCTACCTCCTGGCGGTCGTCCTCTACCTGCGCTGGCGCATCGCGCGGGAGGCGCGGCCGCCGGGCGCGCTCCGAGCGGTCGCGGGGTACGTCCCGATCCTCCTCGCCACGATCGTGGCGATGAAGACGAAGGAGATCGCGTTCACGCTGCCCCTGAGCGTCGCGCTCCTAGAGGCCGTCCTGTTCCAGGGCGACGCGAGGAAGCGCGCGCTGTACGTCGGACCGATCCTCGCCACGCTCCCGATCATCCCGCTCACGATGATCGATCTGGGGGGATCCGCGAGCCTCGCTGGCCAGGCGGCGGCGGTGACGAACCAGACGGACCATTCGCGCTGGGACTACCTCATCACGCAGCTCCCCGCCGTCGCGACGTACCTGCGGCTCGTCCTCGTACCGGTGGGGCAGAACGTCGATCACGACTTCCCCCTCTTCACCAGCTCGTTCGCGGCGCCCGTCATCGGAGCGGCCGCGCTGCTGGCGCTGGTGGCGGGCTCCGCGGTGTGGCTCCTCCGGCGCTCCCGAGCGAGCGCACCGGCGCCGCTCGATCCCGCCGCCCGGATCGTCGCGCTCGGCATCGCGTGGTTCTTCCTCACGCTCTCCGTCGAGTCCAGCTTCATCCCGATCGGCGACGTGTTCTTCGAGCACCGGGTCTACCTGCCGTCGGTGGGACTCTTCGCCGCGCTCGCGACCGGCGGCGCGCTCGTCGTGGCCCGCGCCGGGAACGCGCGAGCGCAAGCGATCGCGCTCGCCGTCGTGGGCGCCATCGTCCTCGTCCTCGCCGTGACCACGTTCGTGCGGAACGAGGTGTGGAGGAGCGAGCTCTCCCTCTGGAGCGACGCGGCGGCGAAGGCTCCGAACAAGCCCAGGCCGCACCTCAACCTCGGCCAGGCGCTGATGGCGAAGCACGAAGTCGACGCCGCGATCGCGCAGTACCGGCTCGCGCTGCGCGCCGATCCCGAGTACGTGGAGGCGCACAACAATCTCGGGGTGGCCCTCGTGGAGAAGGGGCAGGTCGACGAGGCGATCGCGCACCTCGAGCTCGCGGTGGCGCTGCTGCCGAGCGACGCGAACGCCCAGTACAACCTAGGCCTCGCTTACGGGCGCAAGGGTCGCATCGACCTCGCACGGCAGCACATGCAGCTCGGGATGCAGCTGCGCTCCGAGGGGAAGTAACCCCACCGAGGGAGCCGCACGCCTCGCGTTGTGGCAGCTTGCCGCGGCCGCTGCGGCTCTCCCGCGCATCGGGAATTCGCCCCACGTCTCCTCCGGAGTCGGAGCGTGTCCGCTCCGGCATCGGGCGACGGAAGACGCCGGTTCGCCACCCCACCTCGCTCCGGCCTCCGCGACCGGCCCGTTCCGGCGCCGCGCGCTGCTCTTCTCGGGCGACGCGCCGGCCGCAGACCGGACTATTTCCCTCACGATTGGGCATTCGTCCGCATTTCGGTTCGGCCGTGATTGAGCGAGATTGAGCATCGAAAGGAGCCAAACACCATGGCCAACAAGTTCAAGAGCGGAAGCGCAGTGAAGGGCGGCTACTACTTCAACGCGATCAAGTGGCACGTCGAGCCCATCGCGAAGGACGGCGACCGGCTGCCGGAGGGCAAGGGCGAGTGGATGAAGGTGCCGACGGTCGTCGCCCTCGCGCTCATCCCCATCCTCGGCCTCACCTTCCTCATGTTCCTCCCGATGATCGGGTTCGTCATCTTCGCCCGCGCCCTCGTGAGCCCGATCGTGAACATGTTCCACCGCGGCGCGACCGAGCTGGCGTCCACCGTGAGCCCCGGCTGGCAGCCCGGCGAGGCGCACTTCACCGGCAAGCCCGCGGAGGGCGCCGGGACCGAGGAGAAGGGGCCGACGGGCGCCGAGGCGCGGCTCGACGCCCTCGAGAAGGAGATCGGCGACAAGCGGAAGAGCTAGCGCGGACACGGTTCCCGAGCACGCGAGGAGGCGATCATGACGCGGCACACCGGCGGTTCGAAGGTCGAGAGCGGCTACTACTGGAGCCCGAGGCGGTGGGGAGTCGAGGTGGTGCCGCCCGAGGGCGGACGGCTTCCGGGCGACGCGACGGCGAGGTACCTGAGGCTGCCGTTCCTGCTCGTGCTCGCCGTGGTGCCGCTCGCCGGGCTCGTGTTCCTGATGTTCCTGCCGTTCATCGGGTTCTATCTCTTCGCGAACGCCCTCGTGAAGAAGCTCACCGGCGGCGTGAAGCGCGGCGCGACCGAGCTCGCCTCGACCGTCTCGCCGGGGTGGACGCCGGGTGAGGCGCACCTGACCGGCAAGGCCGGCGAGAAGGAGGGCGCGGACGAGGAGAAGGCGACGGCGGAGCTCGAGCGCCTCGAGAAGGAGATCGCCGCCCGGAAGGAAGAGAAGAAGTAGTCGGGGGTGGGACCGAAGCAGCGAGGGCCGGCGGGAGCGATCCCGCCGGCCCGAGCCTTTTTCGCGCCCGCCCGCGAGGCTGCATTCCATCACCCGACATGCGGGCCGGCGCTCGTCGAGTGACCTCCGGACGCGCGCCGGCGCATGCTATCGTCGCCCCGCGGGTCGCGCTCGACGACGGTCCTCGTCGGCGGCTCCCCGCAGGATGAAAGACGCTCCCCGATGGCCGCCTCCGACCACTCGTCTGGCTCCGCCGCGGCGACCCTCCTGCAGCGCGCGCTCCCGCTCGTCATGCTCGTGGTCCTCGCGCTCGCGGCCTATGCCAACGCGTTCGGCGCGGGGTTCGTCTTCGACGATCTCGGCATCATCGGGGACGGGCGCCTGCGGCGGGACCTCACGGCGTTCGCAGCGGATCCGGGCTGGATCCTCCACGAGAACCGGTGGGTGGGGTACCTCACGTTCGCGCTGAACGAGCGGCTCGGCGGAGCCGACGCCGCCGCGTACCACCTCGTCAACATCGCGATCCACGCCGTCAACGCGCTCGTCGTCTACGCGCTCGTCGCGACGACGTTCGGAACCCCGCGCCTCCGCGGGTCGCTCGTGGTCTCCTGGTCCCGGGCGATCGCGTTCGTGGCGGCGGCGGCGTTCGTCGCCCACCCGCTACAGACGCAGGCCGTCACCTACGTCTATCAGCGGTTCACGTCGCTCGCGGCGCTCTTCTGCCTCCTCGCGACGCTCCAGTACGCGCGCTGGCGCCTGCGGCGTGATCAGGGTCCCCTGCCCCTCGCGCGGAACGTGGCGGCATGGGCCGGCATCCTCGCGGCGACCCTCCTGGCGATGAAGACGAAGGAGATCGCGTTCACGCTGCCGTTCGCGGTGATCGCCTACGAGCTCGTGTTCTTCGACGCGCCGGTGGCCCTGCGCGCGAGGTTCCTGGCGCCGCTCCTCGCGACGCTCCCCATCATCCCGCTCGGACGGCTCGGGGTCGGGACACCGCTGTCGGACGTCCTCTCGGCCGCGGGCGACGTCGCGCGCGTGCAGACGGAGCTCTCCCGGTCGGACTACCTCGCCACCCAGCTTCCGGTCGTCGCGAGCTATCTCCGGTTGCTCGTGCTGCCGCTCGGCCAGAACGTGGATCACGACGTTCCGATCGAGCGCTCTTTCCTCTCGCTCCCCGTGGTCGGCTGCGGCGTGCTGCTCCTCGGCCTCGTCGCGCTCGCCGCCTTCCTGCTCCGGCGCACCTCCCGCGCCGCGGCGCGCCCGCTCGACCCGGCGTGGCGCCTGGTGGCGTTCGGGATCGTCTGGTTCTTCCTCGCCCTCTCGGTGGAGTCGAGCCTCATCCCGATCGTGGACGTGATGTTCGAGCACCGGGTCTACCTGCCCTCCGCTGGCGCCTTCGCGGCCGTCGCGACCGCGGGCGCGCTCCTCTCGCGCCGGCTCGGCTGGAAGCCGCGGGCCTTCATGACGGCGGGCGCGCTCGTCGCGGTCGTGCTCGCGGGCCTCACGCTCGCGCGGAACCGCGTCTGGAAGGACGAGATCACCCTCTGGAGCGACGCGGCGCTCAAGTCGCCGGCAAAGGTCCGGCCGGCGCACAACCTCGGCCTCGCCCTCGCGGCTGCGGGTCGGCACGAGGAGGCGCTCCAGGCCTTCGCGAACGCGAACCGCGCCGACCCCACCCGCGTGGACGTCTACAGCGACATCGGGGCCGCGCTGCGGAAGCTGGGCCGGGACGAGGAGGCCGCGAACTGGTTCCGCGCCGCGATCCGCCAGGCGCCGGAGTACCCCGACGCCTACTTCAACCTGGGTTCGCTGCTGATGGACAGGTCGGGGGATTACGCCGAGGCCGCGGCCCTCTTCGAGCGAGCCATCGCGCTGCGGCCCGACTACGCGGCGGCGTACGCGAACTATGCGGCGGCGCTGAACCGGCTCGGTCGCCCTGCGGAGGCGATCGCGCGGCTGGAGCCCGCCGCGGCCAGGCTGAGCGAGAACGCCGAGGCGCGCTTCAACCTCGGCGTGTCGTACGCGATGGTGGGGAACTACGCGGCGGCGCAGCGCGAGACCGCTGCGCTGAGCCGGCTCGCGCCCGAGCGAGCGCGGCAGCTCTCCGCCTACGTCGCTCAGCTCTCGAACCGCTGAGCCGCGCGCCGGCGGTCGGCGTCGGCACTGCGCGTGACACAGATCAAGCGATTTGCCCCAGTTGTACCGCGCTCAGGGGCAGGTACACTGGGGCGACCTCCACCGGGTCACACGCAAAGGCAGCGCTGCCGGTGCGTGCAAACGGCCTGCGTAATTCCGAGGGCTTCGAGATGGCCATGCTGCGCCCGTTCATCGTCCCGTTGCTGGGGGCGTCTCTCATCACCCTCCTCGCGTGTCAGGCTCGCACGATCGAGGAGAGCAAGAGCGCCGAGACCGCCCAGTGCACCCGCTGTCACGGCGGCGAGCAGAACCAGACCGGCGCGCCGCCCCGCATGATCGGGTCCGACCCCTCGCGTGCGGGCGCGCACTCCGCGCACGTCGAGGCCGGCGCGCTCGCCGGCGCCCTCGCCTGCTCCGAGTGCCACCTCGACCCGCGCACGGACCAGTCGCAGCACGGCAACGGAAAGGTGGACGTCTCGTTCGGCGCGCTCGCGCGCGCGGGAGGCGCCTCGCCGGCCTACGACCGCTCGAGCGGGACCTGCTCCAACGTCTATTGCCACGGCGGAACCGCCACCACGTCCCCGGTCTGGACCGCGCTGGACGGCGCCGCGGTGGCGTGCGGCGCCTGTCACGGGACTCCCGGGAACCCCGTGCCGGCGACGCACCCGAGCCTCGCCCCCGGAGCGGCGACGGACATCACGTCCTGCGCCGCGTGCCACGGAGAGACGGTCGGCTCCGACGGGAAGATCCGGGTCGAGACGGGGAAGCACGTGAACGGCCAGGTCGACGTGCGCCCCGAGGCGAAGCACCCGCAGGGCTGGGCCTCGCCGTCGCTCCACGGCGCCGCCGCCGCTCAGGACGTTCGGGCGTGCCTCGCCTGCCATGCGGTGAAGGGGGAGCCGCACGTGACGGGCGTGGTCTGCGCGAGCTGCCACGACGCGTTCGCGGGAGGCAAGGACTGGACGGTGACCTGCAACACCTGCCACGGCGACGCCACCGATCCCTCCGGCGCTCCGCCGCAGGACCTCGCCGGCAACACCGCGACGACCGCGCTCGGCGTCGGCGCGCACCGGCAGCACGTGCGGGGCAGCGCGCTCGCGCCCGCGTTCGACTGCAGCTTCTGCCACCCGAAGCCCGGCACCGTGCTCGACGCCACGCACCTCGACGGCCAGGTCGAGCTCACGGGCTACACGGGCGCCGACGGCGTCTGGAAGACCTCCGCGAAGGACCCGGGCTTCGCGCCCGCCTCGGCGAGCTGCGCGACCGCCTACTGCCACGGCGCGTTCCAGAACGGCAACGCGACGAACGCGCCGGTGTGGACGCGCGTCGGCGAGGGCCAGGCGGACTGCGGGACCTGCCACGGCGTGCCGCCGCCCGCGCCGCACCCGGTGGTTCCCGCCGATCTCGCCGGCTGCAACGCCTGCCACCCCCAGACGATCTCCGCCACGGGCGCGCTCATCTCGCCGTCGTCGGGGGGCAAGCACCTCGACGGCGCGATCGAGTTCTCCGGTGGCCACGAGGCCTCGTGGATGGACACGACCTCGTCGAACTTCCACGCCAACACGGCGGTCCGCAGCCTCTCGTCGTGCAAGGTCTGCCACGGGCAGAACCTCGACGGCAGCACCGGATTCGGCGGCTCGTGCGGCCGCTGCCACGATCGCCCCGGGCAGCCGTGGGCCACGAACTGCACGATGTGCCACGGCGGGACGGACAACGCGACGGGCGCGCCGCCCAAGGCGACCTGGGGACGCCAGGCCGATCCGGTCCGCACCGGCGCTCACACGGCGCACGTCACGCAGGGAGCGAACGGCGCCGTCTTCGACTGCAGCGTGTGCCACGTGACGCCCGCCGACGCGCTCACGCCCGGCCACATCGACGGCGAGACCGCGACGGTGAGGTTCGCCGGCGTGGCGGTGCCGACCGGCGTGACCCCCACCTTCGACCGCGCGACCGCGGGCTGCGCCTCGACGTACTGTCACGGCGCCACGCTGTCGGGCGGGTCGAAGACGTCCCCCGTCTGGACGAGCACCGGCACGGGCCAGGCCGACTGCGGGACCTGCCACGGCGTCCCGCCGCCGGCGGACGTCCATCCGCCTGTGTCGAGCAACCTCGCCGGCTGCAACCCCTGCCACCCCGACACCGTCTCCGCGAGCGGCGCGATCGTGCCCAGGAGCGCCGGCGGCAAGCACATCGACGGCACCATCCAGGCGGCGAGCGGCCACGACGCGGACTGGATGAACACCTCGAGCCCGAAGTTCCACGCGTACTCCGCGAACCAGGGGCTCGCGTCCTGCCAGTGGTGCCACGGCGCGGACCTCTCCGGCGGCTCGACCGGCGTGAGCTGCGCGTCCTGCCACGACGGCGTGAACCGGCCCGCCTGGAACAGCTGCGTCATGTGCCACGGCGACAAGACGACGGGCCTCGCCGCGCCGCCGCGCGCGACGTGGGGGAACAACGTCCAGAGCGGCACGACGAACGTCCGCATCGGCGCGCACGCGACGCACGTGAAGGGCACCGCGAACTCGGCGCCCATCGACTGCGCGGTCTGCCACCCGAAGCCCGCGGACGCGCTCACGCCCGGCCACGTCGACGCCGCGACCGCCACGGTCACGTTCACCGGCGTCGCCACGCAGGGTGTGACGGGCACGAGCTGGAACCGTACGACGGCGACCTGCGCGTCGACCTACTGCCATGGCGCGAACGGCGGCTCGAACCCCACCCCGATCTGGACGAAGGTCGGCCAGGGCCAGGCGACGTGCGGCAGCTGTCACGGGGATCCGCCGAACGACGGCGGACTGGATCGGCACGTCTTCCACGTGAACGTCCTGAGCATCGGCTGCGGCGCCTGCCACGCCACGACGAGCACGCAGCACGTGAACGGCAGGCGCGACGTCGTGCTCTACACCGGGACGGTCATCAACACCGGCTGGACGTCGCAGCCCTCCTGCGACACGCTGGCGTGTCACGGCGCGGGGTAGTCGTAGGCCGCCTCGAGGGCCGCGCCGTTGGCGGTCGAGGTGGTCACTGCTGATCTGGATACAAGCCCCTGGTCGCGACCTTCGCGACCAGGGGCTCCATGTTTGGAACGGCTGAGGACCGGTACCCGCGGACTACGCGCAACTCAGCAGCGCGTCGACGGGCGGGCTCCGTGCCGGCTGCTCCGACGGGCGTGAGCGCGGCGCACCTCGAAGGTGAGCGTGCGAGCAGGCCGCAACCGGCTGCGACATCCTTCGACTCTGCGCGAGGCTCAGAGTCCGCCGTCGGCGAGTCGGGTTCGCTCCGAACTCTTCGCAGCATGGTACCGCCGACGCTCCCAGTCGGCGCGCGGGCTCGCGCAGTCCGCCTCACGCCTCGCGCCGCGACCGCTCCCTCCGCCCCTCGACGTCGTCCAGCATCTGCCTGCGCCAGCCGTCCGCATCATTCGTCTACAGGCCCGATGCACCGCGTCGCTCGACCGGGAGGAACCGCGGCCGGGCCGCGTCGAGGAGGCGCCCATCACGCGGGCGTCGTTCTCGAGCGTAAGGAAGCGCGGGTCGCGGGGTTACCTATCCCCGAGCTCCGCGTCGTGCGCATGCCGGCCGAGGACTTCGTCCCCCCCCTGGGCCCGAGGTTCGTTCCGCTCGCGCACGCGGCCGGCAGATCAAGGCCGCGCCCCGAGGACGACGGGGCGCGGCCGGATCTTCACCGCTCTCTCAGCGCATCAATGGCAATTGAAGCACTGGGCGTCCCACTGCGGCTCCACGTCGACGACGCCGTTCGCATGACGCGCGCGGTTGGTGATGCCGATGCCCACCCCGGCCACGGTACCGATCGCGTCCGGGTGGCAGAGCTGGCACTGGTTTCCGCCGTTGTGATAGCCGTGCCAGGAGAGGTTCTCCCTGGGCGGATTTCCGTGGCACGAGTCGCACGCCGTCGGCGATCCCGTCCACGAAGGCGTCGCGCGCTTTCCGGCGTACCGCGCATCGTAGGTGCCGTCCCAGTAGTAGTACGAGAACGTGCCCGCGTAGTTGCCGTGGCAGTACGTGCTGGCGCACGTCCCCGCCGTCCGGTCCCACGCAGGAGCGGCCCCACCGACGGTCGCGAGCGAGCCCCAGGTGAGCTTGGCGGCTGCGTCGTCGATGTGACCCGGGGAGAAGGCGTCCGCCGGAACGACGTGGCACTGGTCGCAATCGAGCGGTGCCGCGACCGAGGTCCCCTTGACGTGCGCGGTGTGCGCCCCGACCCGAAGCGGGTCGCCCGAGTTGCCCCACGTCGTTCGCGGCGGCGCGCCCGTGCCGTCCGCCGGGTCGCCGTGGCACATGGTGCAGTTCCGCTCCCAGCCGGCCCCGTGGCACTTCGCGCAGCCGACCTGCGTCGCGCCGCCGCTCAGATCCGCGCCGTGACACGCCTGGCAGGGGCCGAGGCCGCGGTTCGCAGAGTACGCGTGGAACTTCGTGCTCGTCTTGTCCATCCAGTCCTTGTCATGCCCGCCCTCGACGAACCCGTCGAGGTGGAGCCCGCCGGCGCTCGGCGGGATGAGCGCGCCGCTCGAGTCGACGGTGTCCGAGTGGCACACGGCGCACCCGGAGAGGCCGCCGGAGACCGAGGGGTGCGGCGCGGGAGGAGGCAGGCCGTGGCAGGTGCCACACCCGGCCTCGCCCTGGCCGACGCGCGTCCAGGTGGGCGACTTGTTCGTCCCGCCGCCGAGCGTGGCGCCATGGCAATACGTGCTGCTGCAGGTCCCGGTGTCGCGACTCCACGCGGCGGCCGGCTCCCCGCGGTTCGCGGCGAGGCCGCTGAACACGACCTTCGCGGTCGCCTCGTCGACGTGGCCGTCCGACAGTGCGTCCGTGGGCTTCACGTGGCAGACGGCGCAGTCGAAGGGCGGCGCGATGGCGCTGCCGGTCAGGTGGGCTGCGTGCGCGCCGATCCGCACGTTCGCGGTGTCGCTCGGGACGTTGTTTCCCCACGTCGCCCTCGGCGGCGAGGACTGCCCGGTCGCCTTGTCGCCGTGGCACATCACGCAGTTCGTCCGCCAGCTCGTGACGCCGGTCGGGAGGTTGCGATCGTGGCAGTCACGGCAGCCGGTGCTGGTGGAGCCGCCGGTGAGATCGGCGCCGTGGCAGGCCTGGCAGCTCGCGATGCGCGCGTTGGCGGAGTACGCGTGGAACCCGGAGCTCGCGGAGTTCATCCAATCGACGCCGTGGCTCACGAGCACGACGGTGCCCTTCGTGTGCTCGCCCATCCGGTGGCACGCCTCGCAGTCCGCGCGCGTAGGGTTCTGGACGACGAGCGTCGGGTGGACCGACGGGAGCGCAGCCACCGCGTGACAGGAGGTGCAGTCGAGCGGACCGGGCGTCCCCCAGGTGATCGAGTGGGGCTGCGTGCCCATCGGGAAGTGGCACGCCACGGAGCAGGTCGCCGGATCCGTCCCGGTGAGCGTGATGGTGCCGCCCGATGTCGAGGTCCCGCGGGTATAGGTGAAGGCGTCGAACTGGTACGCGCCGCCGCAGGGGTGGCAGACCGCGCAGCCGATCCCGTAAGCGGCGTGCTTGTCGTGCGACCCGGTGCCGGTGCACACCGCAGCGGTCGCGGTGATGGCGGAGGAGCGCGGTGTCCTCGCGAGGCCACCCTGCCCTGCCTCCTGCGCTCCGCTCCCGCACGCCAGCGACGACAGCATGGCGATGCCGGCGACGATCGCCGATCCGAGCCTTCGGTCGAGCTGCCACGAGCGCATGCGGATCCCCCAGACCCTGGTCGCGAACGACTGAACCGCCTCGGCCAAAGAAAGCAACTTCGATGGCTCACGACGAGAGAGCGTTCGGGTGCACGTGTTGGACGCAACCCATTAGTCCGCCCGATCTCAATCTCGCACAATCCCTTTGATGTGTGTCAGCAACCTTCAGTACATGAGGGGGCGTGGTGCCGCGACGCGCTTGGGTGGCGATCCCTGCGTCCTCGCGCCGCGCTCCGATGCTCGAGACGAGGCGCGACCAGGCGTCGGGCTCCAGCGACGTCCGCGCTCGGCAAAGAACGGGGGGCCACCGCGCATTGCGCGGCAGCCCCGTTCCGGACCAACGACGTTGACGTTGATCAATAAGGCATCGGGTCGTACCACCAGATCCCGAATGCATCGACGCTCGACCACGGCGAACGGAGATCGTGCGCAGCGTCCCGCGCCTGGACGCGCCAGTAATAGGTCGCGCCCGGCCACTCGGTGGCCGTGAAGGTCTTCGCGTACGTCGTCGAGGGGGTCCAGGGCCCGTCGAACACGAGCGGAGCGGTGAAGCCGGGGTTCGAGGAGATCTGGATGCGGTACTCGACGGGATCCCCGTTGGGATCCGCGACGGCGGCCCACTGGAACGTGACCGGCACGGCGGTCTCGGGGTACGGAACGGCGCCGTCATCCACCGGCGTGAGCGCAGGCTGCCCAGGCGCGTTGGGGTCGGGCGTGGTGAACGTGTAGATCTGCGACACTGTCGCGTTCCGCATCGCGTCCGACGAGCGGACCCGGTACGCGTACTGCGTGAGCGGAGCGAGACCGGTGAGCGTCACCTCGCGACAGGGGGTGCTCACGCCTGGCCCGCAGGGCTGGGTCACGAGCAAGCCGTTGCCATCGACGTTCGAAGGCGTCCCCACGCCCCATTCGACGTAGGAGGTGGCCTTCTCGTTCGTGGTCCAGGACACCTTCGCGCTCGTCCCCGTGACTTCCGTGACGACCACGTTCGTCACCGTGGGGGCAACGTACTCCGGCGCCGCGGGGAACCATCCCGCGGTGTGGCAGTGCCAGCAGTAGGCGTTCGGGTCGCTGATCGCCACGCCGGGCACGGGGTGGTCCGCCCAGGTGGGAAGCTTGAAGTTCACGATGCCTTCATGGCCGTGGCAGAAGAAGCAGGGCTTGTTCGCGCCGCCGGGGACGGGGTCCGTCGTGTGGCACCCGGCTGCATTGCACCCCGCGTGGCGCGCGCCGGAGTGACACCGCTCGCAGAGCGCCTCCGCTCCCACTCCGGCGCGGTTGATCGTCGCATCCGCCACCGGCGACGTATTCACGTTCGACGCGAACAGGAACGCGTTCGAGCTCTGGTGCGCGTCGTGGCAGGTCACGCACGGAAGCGGACCAGCGCCCCGAGCGTACCCGATGAGCGACCCTCCGAACCCCGTGCCGGCGCGCGCGCCGTGGAAGTCCCCATCGGCGGACGCGTAGCCGACGAGGAGCGGCGGCGTCTTGCCCGCGACCGCGGTTCCCCGTCCGCCGTGGCACTTCTTGCACGCACCGTCCACCTGGGCCGGATCATTCGGGTCGAGCGCGCCGACCCCCTGGATGACCACGGTCCCGGAGACGTGCCTGCTCGTGTCGTGGCAGTTCTGGCAGGCGGCGCGGTTCGCCGTGGCGCTGGAGCTGTCCACGCCGTGGCTCGACCTCACCGGGAACGCTCCAGCCTGACCCTGCGAGTGGCACGAGCTGCAGGCGAGCGGGCCCGGAGCGCTCCAGTCGACGGGCTGCGTCGTCGCGAGCCCGCCGACGTTATGACACGCCACGCTGCACGTCGTTCCGTTCGCGCCGACGGTCACCACGTTTTCCGGCCCCGAGATCGACGCTCCGCTCGTCGGGAGCGTGTACGTGCTCGAGAACTGCATGAGCCCGCCGCACTCGTGGCAGGTGGCGCACTGGAACCCGACGAGACCATGCTTGTCGTGGGCACCCGTGCCGCGGCAGACCGGGCCATCGGCGGTCGCGGTCGCTGCGGCGCGTGTCCGGCGGACCGAGGCGGGCGCCGGAGCGCCACTCGATGGTTCATCCTCACCGCAGGCGATGACCAGGATGGTCGACAGCGCAGCCAGGGCGATCGGACGCCCCAGGAGAGATCGCATCGTTCCCCTCCTCTTCACGGACGAGCCGCCGCCCCACTTCGGGCGGCCAGCAAGACGTACCGTGAAATAGGTAGGTCACGAGGGTATCATGGGTCCGAGCGCTTGCTTGATGGCGTTCGCCGCGGCACGAGGTCGCGTTGCCTGAATTGATGCAACGCAATCCTCTCATTGATGCGCGTCAAAACTGAAGGGGCGCGCCCCGCAGGAGCGCGCCCCTTCGATCCGATACCAGGCGTCTACTGGGCGATGCTCGTGAACATCTGCACGCGGTTGTTCGAGCGATCGGCCACGAACGCGTCCCCCTGAGCGTCCAGGCAGATCTGCGACGGATAGTAAAGCAGCCCGTCCGTCCAGCCGAGGCTGAGCTGGCGCCCCAGGTAGCTCCCGTCCTGCCCGAGCAGGACGAGACCCGCGCCGTTCTGGTCGACCGCGAGCAGGACACCCCGGTTGTTCGCGGTGAGATAAGTCGGGAAGCTCGCGTAGTCCTTGAAGCTCTTCCCGAGCGGGGAGAACGCCGTCGCGCCCTTGGCGGCGGACCACACCGTCGCGCGCACCGCGTCGAGCACGTAGACGATCCCGCCCGCGTCCACGGCGACGTCCATGAAGGCCCCGGCGTCGGCGGGGAGCGGGAGCGTCGCCGTGACCGCTCCCGAGGAATCCGCCACGAACACCTTCGCGGCGGCCGTGTCGAGCACGTAGAGGTTGTCACCGCGGTCCACCTTGAAGCTCGTCGGGACGACCTCCGTCACGCCGGCGGGCTTCAGGTCGACGTACCCCTGGAACGCGCCCTTGGCATCGAGCCGTGCGATCTTCCGCAGCTTGCGGTCGAGCACGAGCATGTTGCCCTTCGAGTCGAGCTGCAGGCGCACCGGGTGCTTCAGCTGCGGCACCTTCACCTCGGCCGCCGGCGTCACGGCCCCCTCCTTCACGAAGTAGGTGAGGAGGCGTGCGTTCCCGGTGTCGGCGATCACGAGCAGCCCGGCGTCGTTGCAGGCCACGCCCTCGGGCGCGGACAGCTTGCCGTCCTTCGCGTCCCTGTACACCGTGGCCTGGTGCTTGAACGCGACGCTCTGCGCGCGTGCCCCGCTCGCGGCGAGGACGACGACGAGCGAGACGATCACCCTCGCGTCGATGGCTCTCAGCACGGTCATCACCTCGTGAACTTCTCGTGGCACTTCGTGCACGTCTCGGGGACCGTCGCGTAGGGCATCATCGACTTGAACTCGGTGCCGTGCGCGCGATGGCAGCTGAGGCACTGCAGGGTCAGGTTCTTGTTGCGCGGGTCGACGTACTTCGCGCCGACCGGGTGCGACGAGTGCTTCTGCCAGTCGTGGCACTTCCCGCAGAGCTCAGGCGACTCGGCCTTGACGAGCATGAGCGCGGCGTCCGAGCCGTGGGGATCGTGGCAGCTCGTGCACTCCGAGTTCTTGATGGGCTCGTGCTTCGTCACCGACATGTCGCCGCGCTTGATGGTGTCGGCGTGGCAGCTCCCGCAGACCGTCCGCATGTCCGCCTTGAGGAGGCCCTTCTCCTTGGACGCGTGGGGGCCGTGGCAAGACAGGCAGGCGGCGCCCTCCGTGACCGGTCGGTGAAGGCGGTTCTTGTCCATCATCTTGTTGATGTTCTGGACGTGGCACCCGCGGCAGAGCGCCAGCCCCGCCTGCTTCGGCTCGAAGCCCCTGGGAGACCCCGGTGCCTCGTGGCACTGGCCGCACATGCCCTTCGCGACCGGCGCGTGGACCGTGTTGTAGAGCATGCCGCGCACGTTCGAGCCGTGCGGGTCGTGGCAGCTCGTGCACCTCGCCTTCGCGACGGGGTAGTTCATGTGCTTCTTCATCAGGATCGGCCCGTCCACCTTGTGGCAACCCAGGCAGAGCTGGGGGACGTCGGCCTTGAGCAGCTTCAGGCCGGTGGCCGATGCGTGGGCCTCGTGGCAGCTCCCGCAGCCGTTCTCGACCGCTCGGTGCTTGAACTTGGACGCCTTCGCCCCGTCGACGAGGGTCTTGTGGCACGTCGCGCAGAGGTCCGGGCCGGCCTTGACGAGGTTGGCCTTCGCGTTCGAGGCGTGCGGATCATGGCACTCGCCGCACTTCTGCTGCGTGGCCGGCGGGTGGGTGCTCTTGGCGTTCTTCGCGACCACGTCCTTGTGGCACGTCGCGCAGATCGCGTTCGCGTCCGCCGCGAGGAGCTTGCCGTGGTCCGAGGCGTGAGGGTTGTGGCACCCGACGCAGTCCTTCGAGCGCACCGGCGTGTGGACGAACGGCTTCTTGAGCCGGTCGGCGAAGTCCGGGTGGCACTCGAGGCAGACCTGCCCGGCCGCCCCCGGCTTCAGCTTGAACTTCGGGGCAGGTGGCGCCGCGGCCGCAGGCCCGGCCAGGGCGGCGACCGCCAGGACGAGGATGAAAGGTCTCGCGCTCATCTTTGTCCTCTACTTCTCGACGACGTGGCAGTTGCCGCAGTCCCGCGACGCGAACGGCGCGTGCTGCAGGTCCTTGAACATCTTGGGGTCCTTGGAGGCGTGCGGATCGTGGCAGCTCGTGCAGCTCATGTCGGACGCCGCGATGCCGAGGTGGGCCTTCGTGAACTTGCCCTCCTTCTCGTCGTGGCACTGGCCGCACAGCTCGGCCGCCCGCTGCACGGCGAGCTTCGGCTGCTTCGCCGAGTGCGGGCCATGACACGCCAGGCAGTCCTCGACCGGCTGGTGAGGCTTCTCCGCCGCGAGCTTCTCCTTCATCTTCGTGTGGCAGGTGACGCACACGTCCGGAGTCTGCGCGAGCATCAGCTTCTTGAGCTTCGCCTGGTGCGGGCTGTGGCACTTCGTGCAGTCACCCGCGCTGAACGCAGCGTGGATGCTCGTCGCGCCCTGAACCGCCTTCTCGGTCTTCTCGTGACAGCGCGCGCAGAGCTGCTTCTCCTCGGAGACCAGCATGCCGGCGGTGTTCGAGCCGTGCGCGTCGTGACAGGTGAGGCAGTCACCCTTCGCGAACGGCGCGTGCGTCGTCCCGCTCGCGTCCGCCTTCATCATCCCGGCGTGGCACGGCTCGCACAGCTTCGCGCCCCTGGCCTTGAGGAGCTTCGGCTCGTCGGAGCCATGCCCGGAGTGGCACGCTCCGCACCGCCCATCGAGCACGGGCTTGTGGGTGTGCGTCTTGATGAAGCGCGTCTCCTCCTCGGCGTGGCAGGCGAAGCAGACCTTGTCGAGGCGGGACTTGACCATGCCCGGCAGGTTGGAGCCGTGCGGGTCGTGGCAGGCAGCGCAGTCCCGGTCCACGAACGGCTGGTGCGCGATCTTGCGCTTCTCCTCGAACGTCTTCTTGTGGCACGCGCCGCAGAGCGTCGCGACGTTGCTCGCGAGGAGCTTCTTCTCCTTCGTGGCGTGCGGCTTGTGGCACGAGCCGCACGCGCCGGGGGAGGACATCGGCGCGTGCGCGACCGAGACCTTCTGGCCCATCTGCGGGTGGCACCCGAGGCAGAGCTTCGCGCCGGGGGCGTGCGTGAGCTTGGGCGCGCCGGACGCATGCGGATCATGGCACGCGACGCACTGCCCGTCCTTCACGGGCTTGTGCACCACGGTCCCGCCGCCGAGCAGCTTGCCAGAGTCGTGGCAGTTCGCGCAGAGCTTCGCGCCGGCTTCCTGGACGGCGAACGGCTTCGCAGACTTCGCGGGCGCGTGGCAGTCGGAGCAGGACGACTCCGCGACGGGCGGATGGAGCGAGGCCTTGAGGAGCTTCGCGCGATCAGCGGAGTGCGGATCGTGGCAGCCGGTGCAGGTGGCCACCGGGTAGCCGCCGTGCGCCTTCACGAACCCGCCGGCGCTCGCCGAGTGGCACTTCGAGCAGAGCTTCCCCTCCTCGGCGACGAGCAGGTTCTTCTGGTCGGACGCGTGCGCCACGTGGCACGCCTGGCACCCGTCCTTCGCGAGCACCTTGTGCACGTTCTTGCGCTCGAACGCCGACTTGTCGTGGCAGGCGTAGCAGACCTGGCTGCCCTCCGCCTTCAGCATGTGCGGCGCGTTCGAGCCGTGGACGTCGTGGCACTGGCCGCACGCGCCGGTGCGGAGCACCTTGTGGACGTTCGGCTTGTCGAGGCCGATCGACTCGCGCTTGTGGCACCGGAAGCAGAGGTTCGCGCCGGCCTCCTTCAGCACGAGCTTCGGCACCACGCCGTGGCGCAGGTGGCAGTCCTCGCACTTCCGCTGCTTGACCGCGGGGTGCGTGAACTTCACCGAGTCGTACTTCTCCGCGAACGGCTTGTGGCAGTCGATGCAGTCCTTGGACTTGAACTGTCGCGCCGCCTCCGCCCGGCCCGGCGCGGCGGCGAGGAACGCCGCCGACAGGGCCGCGAGCGCGAGCGTCCACCGGTTGGTCTTGCTGGTCACAGCCGTGCCCTCGCTGAAGTCGTGGACCGCGCTCACCCGTCGACGCGCGTGATGTAGACCTTGACGTCGTGCTCCTTGCGGAGCTTCGCCACCCACTCCTTGAGCGCCTTCTCGACGCTGCTGGCGAACACCTTCTTGCCGATCGTCTCGCGGCTCTCCTTGTACGGCTGCTCCTTCCCGGGCGTGACGTCGAGGAGCTGGACGACGTAGGCCTGGCCCCCGTGTGACGAGTAGAGCCGGAACTCACCCTTCTTGGCGCCAGCGAGCAGCTTCGCGAGCTCCTCGGGCAACCCCTTCGCGCTGTAGATCGTGCCGCCGAAGTCGAGGTCGCGCTCCTCCGCCGGCACCAGGTCCGCCGCGTTCGACTTCAGCCACTTGAGATCCGTGCCCGACTTGATCTTGTCGAGCGCGGCCTGCGCGGCCTTGCCGTTGCGGAACGCGAGGGCGTCGAGCCGGTAGAAGGCGGGGGTGCTGAACTCCGCCTTGTGCTTCTCGTAGTAGTCCATGAGCTCGCCCTCGGTGACCTTCACCGAGGGGACCACCGCGCGCTGCACGAACATCCCGAAGAGGAGCGAGGTCTCGTACTCGGCGACGACCGCCTTGTACTCCTCGCTCTGGTCGAGCTTCTGCGCGAGCGCCTCCTTCTTGAAGAGCCGGCGCATCAGCATCCCCTCGAACGTCTGACGCTTCACGACGTTCACCTGGTTCGCGCGGATCGGCCCCTCCATGCCGTGGAAGAACTTGAGCGAGATCCCGGCCGCGAGGTCGCCGACGGTGATCGGCGCCTCGCCGCGGATCCGCGCCAGCACCCGCTTGTCCTTGTAGAGCGCGTTCCAGCCGGGCTTCTTCGCCTCGTAGTCGAGCCGGTCGATGAGCTTCTCGTCGACCGTCGCGTACTTCTTCGCGAGCGCCTCGTAGGCCTTGAGCACTGCCTCGCGCCGCTTCGCCGCGAGCGAGCGCTCCTCGGCGATCGCCCGCGCCTCGGGATCCTCCGGGTACCGGACGTCCACCACCTTGATGACCGTCCAGCCGGAGGGGATCTTGACGGGGGGGCTCACCTGACCTGGCTTGAGCGCCGCGACCGCCATCTCGATCTGCGGGAGGAGCTTCGACTCGGGGACGAAGACAGGCTCCTCGTTGCCGCGCGCCTTCTTCTCGGCGACGAGTCGCTTCGCCGTCTCCTCGAACGCCTTGGCGTCCCGGACGAGGGGCGCCACCGCCTTCGCGTCCTCCTCCTTGTCGAGGACGATCGAGCGGAGCTTCCACTCGCGGACCGAGTCCTGGAAGATCTTCTCGACGGCGGCCGGATCGGCCTTCACGTCCTTCGAGACCGTCTGCTCGAAGACCTTCCGGAGCGCGGTCTCCTCGTACTTCGCCAGCTCTTCCTTGAGCTGGGGGAGATCGTCGATGCCCATGTCGCGCGCCTCGGAGGCGACGACGCGGGTGTCGATGAGCCGCTCGAGCACTCGCGTGAAGTCGCTGCGGCTCGCGGGAGCGGCGGGGGCCGCCTCCTCGCCCGCCTCGCCCTCCTCGTGCGATCGCGGCGCGTGCTCGAGGGCCAGCGTGTCCACGAGCTGGCCCATCGTGATGACGTCGCCGTCGACCACCGCCGCCGGCGTCGAGGCGAACCGGGGCGACAGGAACGGCACCTTGAGGAGGGCGCTCGCCCCCTCCGGCTCGGCGGTCTTCTTCGCGGGGGCGGTCGGAGCGCTCTTCTTCGCCACGCCCGAGTCACCCTTGGCGGCATCGGTCTTCGGCGCGGTGGCCGCCGGCGGCACCTTCGTCGCCGCAGCGGGAGCCGCCGAGAACGCCCACGCAGGCAACGAGGCCAGCACGGCTGCGAGAACTGCACGCGTCGTCATGTCGCTCCTCTCGACCGCGCTCCGGCGCGGCCACGTCGTTCGACGGTCTCTCCCCGCCGTCCAGCTCCGCTTGGCCGTGCCGGTGGCTGCAACGCGTGTGCCCCCTGCCGGGCCGTCTCTAACCACTGCAATTCCGTGGATTCGCTCCCGATTTGTCCCACTCCACGCAAAGCGTGCTGCGCAAGCGTTGCGTGGCCCCTCGATGATTCGATCGTTTTTCGCTGCCGGCCTCGGCCCCGGGAAGAGCCCCACGCGACATCCGCCCGATCAGCCTTCGTGCGGCTCGCGGCGGACGGCGCCGACGGCGCGCTGCTCATGCGGCGGGCGCTCCACGGTTCGCCGCTCCAGCGCAGGAGAGCGATCACGCGGGCCGGGCTTCGTCGCGGCGGCGATCCCGTCCACCACGCTGCGGACCATGCGGCACGCGAGCGCGGTCGCGGTGTTCACCCGCCCGCGATCGAAGAGCACGACGTCGTCGTCACCGCGGTGGTCGGAGGTCGCCTCCCAGACCACCTCCTCGGTGCGGGTGTCGATGAGGGTCACCGTGAAGTCCGCCTTCGGCACGGGGCCCACGTCGTCGTACTCGCGGACGACGCCGGTCAGCACGAGATCGGTCCCGAGCACCTCCGTCGCGGTGCGCACCGCGAGCAGCGAGAGCGAGCCCTCGAGGACGATCCGGTAGCGGATGAGCGCGTCGCGCACGACGCCGGGCTCGGCGACCGTGACGGTCCCGAGCGACGACAGGTGCCGGACGAACTCCACCGCGAGGGCCTCGCCTGCCCCTCTTCGCTCCGTCTGGTTCACGAACGGGAGCACCGCGACGGAGGCCGCGCCGGGCGCGAAGCGGCGCGAGCGAAAGCTGACCCTGGGCTCGAAGCGGCGCTCCGCCGGGCACGTCGTGACGGGAGAGCCCTGACCGGAGAGGAACCCCGCGAGCGAGCCCGTGAGCCGCGCGAGCGCGTTTCGCTCGAGCCGCTCGATCTTCGAGATGATCCCGAGATCCAGGAGGCCCGGCTCGTCGTTGCCGCTCAGCACCGCGCCGTCCATCCACAGGATCTCGGGTCGTTCTCCCGTCGCGACGAGCCGCATCGTGACGGCGATCTTCGGGGGCGCTCCCGCGTGATAGAGCAGCACCGAGGTGACGAGCACCGCGTCCACCTCGAGCTCGTCGCGGGCGGCGCTCGCGGTGGCGGCGTCGATGCCCCCCGTGAAGCGGACGCGGTGGCGGGAGAGGAACTCGTCGACGGGATTCCCCTCGACCACGTCGGCGCCCGCGCGGGCAGCCGCGAGCGAGAGGAGCTTCAGGAGGTGCTTTCCTGGGACGACGCCGCCGCTGAGGTTCTCGATGGGGAGCACCGCGATGCGCCGGCCGGCGAGGCGCGGCCGCTCTCGCGGCTTCTCGGGCTCCGCCCGCGGGACAGCTGAATCTGCCCCCATCACGGCAGCGCGCGCCGCTCCGGGCGACGGCGCCGCGGCCCGAGAGCCGGCACACGCGACGGAGACCGCGAGCGCCAGGAAGGCGAGGGCGACCTTACTTGAACAGCTTGTTGAGGAGG
This sequence comes from Anaeromyxobacter sp. SG64, assembly GCF_022690745.1. Taxonomy (NCBI): domain Bacteria; kingdom Pseudomonadati; phylum Myxococcota; class Myxococcia; order Myxococcales; family Anaeromyxobacteraceae; genus Anaeromyxobacter; species Anaeromyxobacter sp. SG64. The sequence continues at coordinate 78,280 of NZ_JALCZB010000003.1, forward strand.
TCATCGACGGCTTCCTCCGTCACGTCGTTCAACGGAGCGCCGCCTCCGCCCAGCAGCCGCGCGCCGAAGCCGACCCCTCCCTTGGTGGTGGAGGCGGACCAGACGACCTTCCCGGTCTGCGTCTCGATGAGCTGCAGGCTGAGCGATACGACGTTCGAGGACGCGGTTCCGGATCGCAGCTCGCCGTACTCTCGAACGACGCCCGTGATCACGGCGTCCGCCTTGAGGAGACCGCCGAGCTTGACCGCCTCCTCGACGTTGGGAGCCGAGGCATTCACGACGCCCACCCGGCTCGCGCCGCGGATCACCTCGCCGTGCGGGAGGACGTAGATCGAGCCGCTCGCGAGGAGCATGTTGACGAACACGTCCCGGACGCGCTCGCCTGCCATCGAGTCGCGGCTCAGGTTCGAGAACGGCATCACGAGCACCGTGTGCACCGAGCCGAAGTCCATCTCCGCGTTCTGATAGCGTCGGCGCGCGCCTGGGCCCGAGCACGCCACGAGCGAGATCGCGAGCAGGGTCGCGATCAGGGTGCACGCATTCTTGCGCGGGATCAGCATGTCGCGGCTCCAGTGCAATATGCAGGCCACCGTCACAGCGTCACCGTCAGGTTCGCGGTGAACAGGTGCGAGATCGCGTCCTGCGCCGGCGCGCTCGAGTCGCTCAAGACGTACACGAGATCGAGGAAGGTGCCGGGGCGGATGGTCCAGCGCGCGGACGGCGAGACGAGCTGGGTCACCGCCTCGGCCGACGTGTCGAGGGTCTTCGAGTACGTCGCGTGCAGCGTGAGATCTCCGCCCTGCAGGGGCGACCATCCGAGCCCGAAGGTCGCGAGCGTGGTGGGACGCGCCCCACGAATGATCCGCGTCACCGACGCGCTCGCGTAGAGCGCCTCGGTGGGACTGAACGAGGCGCTCGCATCGGCCTGCTCCAGCGTGGTCGTGCTCGCTGGCACTCCACCGCCCGAGGTGGAGTTCCTCGCAATGCGATAACCCCCGGAGAGCTGAAAGACCCGGTGAGGTCGGAGGCTCGCCGTCGCTCCACCGATGAGCCCGGTCGATCGCTGACCTCGCTCGAGGAGCGACAGGGTGTAGCCCCCATTGCCGGAGACGCTGACGCCGCGATAGAGCTCCGCCCTGCTGAACATCGTGAGGGCGTTCGAGAGCGAATTTCCGGTCGTGCCCTGCCGCCAGGCGCCGGAATAGTTGATCGCGTGGCTCATCGCCGGGAGCGGCGTGTACGCGAGACCGGCGCCGTAGGTCAGGATGCCGCTGTGCGTCTCCTCAGCGAAAAAATCCTGACGCGCAATTCGTGCGTTCAACGCAAGAGGTTGCGCGAGCTTGTGGGCGAGCGACAGCCCGTTCGTGAGCGCCAGCCGGCTCTCGGAGGTGTCGCGCCCAGGGGTCCTCGTGTCCGAGCGAGCGACCTGGAGCGAGAAATCATGTGACAGGTTCGGCGACTGGAGCAAGACCGTCCTCGCGCTCGCGCTGGCCGAGTTGAGCAGTGAGCTGCTGTGCCCACGGATGGCCTCGGCCGGGACCGTCTGGAAGAACTGTAGCTCGGTCACGAATATGTCCGCGTACTTGGGATCGATGGTGACCGCGGGGTCGAGGGGAGAGGTGACCACCTTCACGTACCTCGCGGTGATCTCCTCGATGCGGAGCTCGAAGCGGTTCTCGAAGATCCCGAACACCACCGGGCCGACGAGCGCGACCGGCGTCCAGCGCTCGTTGTCGTCGCTCTGGTACACGCTGAAGCGAAACGCGCTCGTGACGAGCTGGGGGAGCGGCTGGTTGACCCAGACGTGGATCGTGTTGACCGGGGTCGCCGGGACGGTGGGCAGCTCGACGCCCATCTCGCGTGCGTTCGAGTCGCCCTTCGTCCGGGGAGAGAACCCGATGTCGAGCCCCGCTGCCGCGGTGGTGTTTCCGTCGACGAGCGCGGGGTTCGGGACGAGCGTCGCGGTCTCGGGCGTCGGGAAGCTCTCCACCAGCGACAGCCCAGCCAGCGGGATCCGCGCAGTCGGGATCTCCGCCCCGGTGTCGCGGACCGTGGTGTTCGCGAACGTCGACTGCACGTCGTAGGTCAGGTGCACGAGCGTGCGCCGCGAGAACCAGCGGTCCTCGTACGTGACCCGCCCGGTCTGCCCGACGGCGGTCTGCTCGGCGCCGTGGAGGCGGTCCTCGTTGTCGTCGTACCGCGCGGAGTAGCCGACCAGCAGCGACTTCGAGGCCTTGTACGAGGCGGTCAGGAGGAACGCGTCGTTCCTCGAATCCTGGGACGCCCGATCGACGTCGAACGAGTTCTGGCGGCTCGCCCGGAACGTGATGAGGGGCAGGTCGAGCGGTCTCCAGGCGCTGTCGAAAGCGAGCGTCTCGAGGACCAGGGCTGGCGAGCGCACATCGAGCGTGCGCGCCCATTCCTGCCGGCGGTCGTAGCTTCCGCGGCCATTCAGCGTCGGGCCGCCGACGTTCAGCCGTCCGAAGATGCTCGCGAGCCTCGAGTACGAGGTGTCGGCCGAGCCGATCCCGCCCTGCCAGGTCTTGGCGTCCTCGTACTGGCCACCTCCTGCGAGGCTCAAGGAAGGGAAGAACGACTTGTCCAGCGCGAGCCGATATCGCTGCAGCACCGTGTCGACGGACGAGGTGCGCGCCTCCGCACCTTGATCCGTCACCGTGGACTCCGTCTTCGTGTACTGCTCCTCGATGACGGCCGACCACCCGTCCCCACGGCCTGCCGTCGCCCAGGCCGCGAGCAGGACACCCAGCGCGGCTCGCGAGAGCCACCTCATCGCCCACGCGCCCCCGCGATCGCGAGCCCGTAGGGATCGTCGCCGACGTCGATGACGGACAGGAGGGAGCGGCTCGCGAGATCCAGGACCGCGATCGCGCGGGACTCGGGCATGAGGAGGAACAGCGTGTTCTCGACGTCGTCGATGACCATCCACGAGGCGGCGCCGGGGAGCTCCAGCGTGTCGACCGGCAGGAGCGAGAAAGGATCGAACACCTGGATGCGGGGCTCCCCTCGCATCGCGACGTAGAGCAGGTCCGTCCGTCGATCGACCAGGATCGCGCCCGCCCCGAGCCCGGCGAAGATCCGATCCGACGTCGCGAGGTCCGGGACGGAGAGCACGCTGACGTAGGGAGAGCTCGCGTTCGTGACGTAGAGCCGGTTCCCGGCGGAGTTGAGGGTGGCACGCAGCGGCTCCGGCTCCGTCGGAACCGTGGTGAGCGTCGTGCGCGCGACGGTGTCCACCACGGTGATCGTGTTCGTGCGCCGGCTCAGGACGTAGGCGCGCCTTCCAGAAGGATCGAGGACGAGCCACTCGGGCTCCGGACCGACGACGGTGCGGCCGAGCTCCGTCCAGCTGACGGTGTCGACGAAGCTCACCGTGTAGGAGCCCTCGTTCAGCACGATCAGCACCTGGCCGTTCTGCGCGAGCGCCACCTGACCCGGCCGATCTCCCGCGCTGAGCCGGACGCGCGACAGCGTCTCCGCCGAGACGAGGTCCACGACGGCGACCTCGTCGTCGCCGGCGAGCGCGACGTAGGCGCGGCGCTGGCGCTCGTCGAGGGCGATCCCGCGAGGTTCGCGGCCGGTGGGGACTGCCGCGACCACCTGCCGCGCCTTCTTGTCGAGGACGAACACGTCGTTCAAGGCAGTGCTCGCCGAGGCGCCGGCGAGGGTGGTCACGGGGATCTCGGGGGTGGCCACGGCGAAGGCGGGGGTGAAGCCGTAGTTGCGCTCGATCGCCTCCGCCGGCTTGAGGTACAGCAGGAGGACTCGCGCACCACCGCTCCGGACGTCGAACCGCGCATCGATTCGCGTGGGCGCCTGCGGCACGAGCAGGTTCGACATCCCGCCGTCGGAACGCAGGCTGGCGTCGGAGACGTCCACGAGGAGCCCGGCGTACTGCCCCGGCGCCAGCCGCCCGTGGGCGAAGAGGCGCTGGTGGCGGGCATCGCGGCCGGAGAGCACGGGACGGACGAGCTCGAGCGCGACGCTCTCGCCCTGCTGCGTCACGACGGCGACGGAGCGGACGGTGACGGCGAGCTTCTCCGCCTCCGGGGAGAACGGCTGCACGTAGACGAAGAGGTCGCCCTCGCCCGAGAGCGGCTCGCGGGCCGCGACCCGTGGCCGGGCGGCGCAGGCGAGGAGCACCGACGCGAGGACCACGGCCTGGAGGACGGTTCGTGTTCGCATGCGCGCTCCGATCTCGCGAGCTTCCCTCGGCGAACAACCGGACTGGCGACCTATTCGCACCCGCGACGAAATGAATCGCCCTGACAAGAAAGGAGGGGCCGCTCGCGCGGCCCCTCCTCATACTACACCAGCGTGCTGCGCGAGCTGACTAGTCCTTCGCGTGGCACTTGTTGCAGAGCGAGCGCTGGAAGAAGGCGTAGCGCGTCGCCGGGCGGTTGTACATCGCCGCCGCGTACTCGGCCTGCGTCAGGCCCTGGTTGAACTCGCCGTTCGCCATCTCCGTGCCCGCAGCCGCGTCCTTGCCCGGCCACTGACCGTCGACCGCGACGAAGGGCGCGTTGTTGTTCCAGCGGGAGAGCTGCGGGAACGCCGTGGCGTGCGCGCGGTGGCAGGAGAGGCACATCACGTTCTCCGTGCCGGTCGTCGGGCCGCCGAGCTGCGTGCCGTCGATGACCGCGTGCGCGGCGAGCGCAGCAACGTTCGCCGAGCCCTCCTCGTAGGGGATCATCGAGTCGTACGAGGTGGCCTGCGTGCCGGTGAGGTCGCCCGAGCCCTTGTACGCGTTGTAGATGGCCGCGATCGTCGTGCCGAGCGGGTTGCCGGCGAGGTCGTTCGCCTGCGCCGTCAGGAGCGCGCCGTTGCCGGCCGGGTGGATGAGCTTCGTGTTACCGGCGTTGACGCCGTTGTTGTGGATCGAGGCGTGGCAGTTCGCGCACCACTCGGACATGCCCGAGCCGTAGGCGACGCGCGTGTCGAACGTCCCCTCGGAGCGGTTGTAGGTCGACGGAGCGACCGCGATGGGCGGGTCGGCCGTGAACGCCGTGGCGGTCGGGACCGACATCGGAACGTAGCCAATGGGGGCGAGGAGGCGGTACACGCCGACGGCCGCGTCAACGGTCGGGGCGGCGCCGTAGGAGCCGGAGCCGTCGATCGGCAGGACCTTCGCGCCGAGCGCGGAGGAGGCGATCGTGCCGGCCGCGTCGACGATGCGGGCGCGGCTGTGCGGATCGTGGCAGGAGATGCAGGAGAGCTTCGTCGCGTCGTAGTTGCCGCCCGGGGCCGTCGTCAGCTTCGTGTCGGCGCCGAGGGTGTAGTCGGCCGCGATGACGTTGTGGCCGTGCTTGTCAGCGGCGTTCGTGTACGGCGCGCCGCGGATCGTCGTGACGTAGCTCTTCGTCAGGTACGCGAAGTCGCCACCAGGGGTCATCTCGACCACGCCGCCGCCCGTCGTCATGACGTGGTAGCTCTTCGGCGCCGTGTCGGCCGCCGCGTGGCAGTTGAGGCACGTCGAGCTCTGGTCGCTACCCTGGAGCAGGTAGGCGAAGCCCTGGAACTGCGTGCTGGCCCCCTTCTTGGCCATCGCAGTGTTGCCCTTCGAGTTGTGCATCGTGTGGCAGCCGTCGCAGGTCGCGACGCCACCGTCGTGGAACGCGTACGCGCTGGAGAAGCTCAGCGCGGCGACCGCTGCAACGGCAAACTTGGTGAACTTCATTGTTTCCCCTTTGTGTTGTGGCCCTCTGCGACTTCACGGGGCCGTACTGCTGCGGGTACCACTCCCCTGCACTCACTTCTGCTCACTGCACTGCAACTCCTGCTGCAACACCTTCGGTCACTCGTACCGGAAGACCTTCACTCCTCGGTTTCCGGACTGCGCGACGAAAACCTTGCCGTTCGCGGCGACGAGGTCCATGGGGCCGAGGAGGTTCTCCGGGTCGTCCCCCCGGTACCCGAACTCGCCCAGGAACTCGAACTCGCGATCGAAGACCATGACGACGGCGCGGAGGAGGTCGGTGACGAGGTAGTTGCCCTTCTCGTCCGTCGCGATTCCTCCGACGATGTTGAACCTGCCGGGCACGCTGCCGTGCGTCCCGAACCTCCGCACCTCGCCCTTGGGCGACACCACGAAGGCCTGGAACATCGGCGAGACGGTGATGAGGAGGCTCCCGTCGCGATCGACGTTGAAGCCGCTCATCGCGTCCTCGCGGTGGCGCTTGTCGAACTGGAGGAGGTCGCGCAGCTCGTACGTGGCGACCGTCGCGCCCGCGTCGTCCGTCACCAGCACCTTCATCCCGCCCTTGTCGGCGAGGAAGGTCCGACCGGCCGCGCGCTGGAGCGCGTTCGGGGCGAAGTCCTTCGCGAAGCCTTCCGGCAGCCCCTTGATCTCGATCTTGGCGATGGGCTCGCCGCGGAAGTTGCAGCGCCACAGCGCCCACGTCCTGCCGACCGACGTGAGCACGAGCAGCTCGCCGCTCTCGAGCGGCACGGCGCCGATGATGGTCCCGATGTCGGACTCGTCGCCGAAGCTGTAGGTCTCGATGCCCAGGTCGGTGAAGACGTGGACGATCCCCTGCGAGCGGTCGACCATGAAGAGCTCGCGGTTCTCGCGGTCGTACGACAGCGCTGCCCAGCTCGAGGCGATCCGGCCGCTCAGGCTCGACAGGTCGTAGCCATACCGGGTCCGCAGGCCCGCCGGCGCGTCCGCGTGGGCGGAGGCGGCGAGGAAGACGGCGAGGATGGCGGTCGAGAGGCGGGCCATGTTCGTTGGCAGCCCACTGTGCAAGGGCGATACCGAGCCAGGAAGCACCAAAATCCAGGCAGATCCGCGTCTCCCACATCTCGGGGACAGCGTGCGCTGCGCCATTTGACCCAGCGGTACATGTGGTTGGGGCATGCGCCACACCCAGCGCCACCGCAGAAGACGAGGTGCGGCGATGTCGTACACGTGACCGGCACACGCACCGGGAGCACTGGGAGGACCCGAGAACAGGACATTCGCGTCGGGAGGGGTCGCCGCGCGAGCCGGGGCGCGCGACCCATGAACGAACGCGAGGGCACGCGGCCGGGCGCCGTCGGCGCGCTGCGCACCTATTGGTCTGCCGCGGGACGGCCCTCGAGGGCGGAGATGCGCTCGCGGACCTTCGCGACGAGCTCCGCTCGGCCGCTGCGCTCGGTCTCCACGAAACGCCGGTAATGGGCGACGGCCTCGTCGACCCGCCCGGCCCGCTCCGCGATCAAGGCGAGGTTGAAATGGGCGACGTCGTCGCGCTCGTCCACCTCGAGCACGCGCCTGAAGTACTGCTCCGCGCGCGCCGAGTCGCCGCGCTGCGCGTAGTAGGTGCCCAAGTTCGTGAGCGCGAGCACGTTCCTGGGATCGAGGCGGAGCGCCTCGTCCCACTCGTGTCTCGCGCGCCCCAGCTCGCCCGCGCGCGCGTGGGCGTCGCCGAGCGCGAAGTGAGCGTCGGCGTTGTCCGGCTCCACCCGCACGGCGCTCGCGAAGAGCGTCCGGTCGTCGCGCCAGTCGGGGTTCCTCGCCACGGTGCGTGCCGCGAGCGCGACGAGCACGAAGACCGCCGCGAGCCCGAGCGCCCTCCGCAACTGCGGTCGGGCTTGCCAGAGGCGCCAGGCCTGATCCGCCAGGACGAGCCACACGCCCACGAGCGGCTGGTACAGGTAGCGCTCCGCGAGCTCCGCGCTGGGAAACCACACGATCGTGCTCACCGGCAGGAAGCTGAGGACCGCCCAGGCCACGCCGAACCGGGTGACGAGCCTGTTGCGGCGCAGGACTGCGAACGTCCCGATCGCGAGGAGCAGCCAGGCGAGCAGGAGGGCGAGCGGGTGGGAGAAATAGCTCCCCGGGCGCGAGTAGACGGCCGTGAGCTCGCGCGGGAACAGCGTCACCGCCGCGTACTTCGGAACGATGTGGAGGACGTTCGAGAGGACCTCGCCCGGACGCGTGTAGGACACCTGCGCGCCCAGCGCCGAGGACAGGACGACCGCGCGGAGCCCCAGGTACAGCGCCGCGACGCCCGCGAAGGCGGAGAGGATGGGGCCCCGCCTCCTCACCACCTCGCGCCAGGGAGCTCCCGAGAGCGCCTCCAAAACGCCAAGCAGCGGCAGGAGCATGATCGCGGGCTCCTTGCAGAGGAGGCCCATGAAGAACGCAGCGAGCGAGACGCCGTACCACGCTCGCCTCCCCTCGTCCCGCGCCCGGAGGTACGCGGCGAGCGCCGCCAGCACCAACGCGGTGGCCACCACGTTGTTCCGCCCGGAGATGAAGTTCACCGGCTCGGCGTGGATGGGGTGGACGGCCAGCAGGAGCGCGGCGAGCGCGGCGGGCAGCTCGGCCCTGAACAGCCGGCGCGCGGCGACGAAGAGGAGGAGCGCGGCGGCCGCGTGCCAGAGCACGCTCACGAGGTGGTAGCCCCACGCGCCGAGCCCGAAGAGCTGGTAATCGAGCAGATAGAGCGCCCGGTTCAAGGGGCGGTAGTACGGGGTCGAGCCGCCGGTCGTGTCGCACTCGGTCAGCACGGCGCCCAGGTTCGAGAGCGAGTGGCCGGTGGGGTTCTCGACGATGATCTGCCGGTCGTCCCACGCGAAGCCGTTGCGGAGCGCGTTCCCGTACGTCAGCGCGATCGCGAGGACGAGGAGCGCCGGGACGGCCCAGCGGCGCGCCGCGGAAGCGGTGAAGGGCTCGTCGGCGCGATGCGGCGGTCGCGCGGCGCTCGGCTCGCCGGCGGTCGCCGGCGAACGACCGCCAGCGCTCTCCTGGGTTCGGGCCATCCTCGTCCTGAACGCTGCGCGTGCTCCGCAGCTTCCTTTGGAAGGCGCGCAGCTTACCCCAAGGTCGTGGCGACCGGGCGGACGAGGCGCAGCGCGTCTCGCCTCCGAGCGCGATCCGCTCTCGACTCGCGGCGGCGTACCGAGTCGCACAGGGTCACCGGAGGCGCGTCGCGGGGGTTCGCCGGCGGTCGAGCGGCAGCCCGCTCCGCGCGGCGCCCGAGAAAATCGACCCGTCCCGTTGCCGGTATACTCGGCGCCCTCATGCTCCCGAGGAACACCCGCAGCGCCGCGGCCTGGGCGGCGGGCGCCATCGCGATCGCGGCGCTCTTCGCCTACCTCCCCGCGCTCGGCGCCGGGTTCGTGTTCGACGACCACCAGTTCCTCCCCGACGGACCCATCGTCCGCGGGCCGCTCGCGGACATCTGGTTCAGCGCCGCGGCGAAGGACTACTGGCCGCTCACGTACACGGTCCTCTGGGTCGAGGCGCGCCTGTTCGGCAGCGCACCGCTCGGCTACCACCTCACGAACGTCCTCCTCCACGCCGCGACTGCGATCCTCCTGTGGCGCGTGCTGCGCGCGCTCGAGATCCCCGGCGCGTGGCTCGCTGGGCTCCTCTTCGCGGTCCACCCGGTGACGGTCGAGTCGGTGGCCTGGCTCTCGGAGCTCAAGAACACGCTCTCCGCGCCGCTGTTCCTCGGGAGCGCGCTCGCGTGGCTTCACGGCGAGCGGAGGGGACGCCGGCGCGAGCTTGCGGTCGCCCTGCTGCTGTTCGCGCTCGCGCTCCTCGCGAAGACGTCCGTGGTCATGCTGCCGGTGGTGCTCCTCCTCCTCGCCTGGTACCGGCGCGGCCGGATCGATCGAAGCGACCTCGTGCGCACGGCCCCGTTCTTCGCCGTGGCCCTCGCGGCCGGGCTCGCGACGATCTGGTTCCAGCGCGTCCGGGCGATGACCGACGGGTGGCTGCCGGAGCGCGGCCTCGGCGAGCGGCTCGGCGGCGCGGGCTGGGCGCTCGTGTCGTATCTCGAGCGGGCGCTCCTCCCCGTTCGCCTCGCGTTCGTCTACCCCGAGTGGCCCGTGGCCGCGGGATCGCCCGCGTTCTACCTGCCCCTCCTAGGCCTCGCGGCCGGCTTCGCGCTGCTGTGGTCGCGCCGCGCGAGCTGGGGTCGGCCCGTCCTCCTCGCCCTCGGCTTCCACGCGCTCATGCTCCTGCCCGTCCTCGGGCTCGTGGACATCGCGTACCTGCGCTTCGGCCCCGCCTCGAACCACCTGCAGTACGTCGCGCTGATGGGTCCCGTCGCGCTCGCCGCGGCGGGTCTCGCGAGGCTCGCGGCGAGCCACCGCCGCGCCACGCTCGCCGGAGCGGGCGCGGTCGCGGCGCTCCTCGCGGTCGTCACCGCCACGCGCGCGGCGGCGTTCCAGGACGACCTCACCCTCTGGGCCGCCGCGGTGCGCGCAGCACCGGAGAGCCTCATGGCGCACTGGCAGCTCTCGGAGGAGCTCGCCGCGCGCGGCCGTCTCCCCGAGGCCGTGGCGGACCTGGAGGAGGCGTCGCGCACCGTCCGCGGTCCCGCCTCCCGACACCGCGCCCGGAGCCTGCTCTTCCTCCGCACCGGCCGGTTCGCGGCCGCCGTCGCCGAGTGCGACGCCGCCGACGCCCTCCGGCCCGACCGCCAGTTCCGGCGCGACCTGGGCCGGATGCTCACCGTCTCCAACGCGCCGCTGGAGGGGATCGCCGCGCTCGAGCCGCTCGTCCGGCGGTATCCGGAGAACGTCGACTACCGCTACTGGCTCGGCGCGGCGCTCGCGCGCGCCGGGCGGTTCGCCGAGGCCTCGGACGTCCTCGCGGAGGCGTCGCGCATCGCGCGCGGGACGGACGCGGAGATCGAGGAGGCGCTGGCGCTCGTGCGAGGCCGCCTGCGCGCCGGGCCATGAGAACGCCGCCGCTCGCAGGAGACGCCGGCGCGCGGCCCGCGCCGCGAGCCATCCGGGTCGAGCCGATCTACCCGGCCGCCTTCCTGCTGTGCGCGATCGCGACGCTGGTCCCGATCTGGTCGGTCGATTACCTGCCCATGGTCGATCTCCCCCAGCACGCCGCAGGAGCGTCGATGTGGATGCACCTGCGCGACCCGGGGTGGGGATTCGCGGACCGCGTCCGGCTCGACCTCGCGACGCCCTACGTGCTCTCGCCGCTCCTCGTGCGCGCCCTCGCGGAGCTCGCGGGGATCCCGGCGGCGCTGCACCTCGTCGTGAGCCTGGCGGTGATCGCGCTTCCCCTCGCCGCCGCTCGCCTCCTCCGGGCAGCGGACGGGGATCCGTGGGCCTCGCTCGCGGCGTTCCCCGCGGCGTTCAGCTTCTCGTTCCACTGGGGCTTCCTCCCGTACCTGGTCGCGGCGCCGCTCGCCGTCGCGCTGGTCGCGGCGGCGATCCGGAGCTCCTCCAGCCCCTCGCCCCGGCGCGCGCTGGAGCTCGGCCTCCTCACGGTGCTCGTGTTCTTCGCGCACGCCATGGCGCTCGCCGTGGCCGCATGCGCGGCGCTCGCCGTCATCGTCCACCGCGCGCCCGGCTGGCGGCTCGCGCTGCTCCGCTCGCTCCCCCTGGCCGCGCCCGTCCCGCTCATGATCTGGATCGCGCGCGCGAGGATGGGCGATCTCGCGGCGGCCTCCAGGCACGCCGACGAGGCGACGATCTGGGTCGACACCGCGAGGCGGATCACCGATCTCCCCGGGATGATCTTCGGGACGGCGCCCGACGTGCTGCGGGACGGCGAGACCTCCGGGATCCTCTCCGTCACGATCGCGCTCGCCCTCGCCGCGCTAGTTCTCCTCGCGCGGGCGCCGCGGCCGCGGGATCTCGGGCGCCTCGCCCCCCTCGCCCTCGTGCTCGCGCTCTACTTCGCGCTGCCCCACCACGCGCTCGCGGTCTCGTTCATCTACGAGCGGCTGACCGTGTTCATGGTGCCCTTCGCGCTCCTCGCGCTGAGCGCCCCGGCGCGTCCCGGGAGGAGGACGGCGCTCGCGCGGGCGGGCCTCGTGCTCCTCACGCTCGCCTGCATGTCGGTGTGGACCGCCCGCTTCCGGAGGTTCGACGCGGAGGCGCGCGGCTTCGACCGCATCGTGGACGCGGTGCCGCCGGCCCCGCGCCTCGTCGCGCTGCCGTGGCGCTCGTACAGCGACGCCCTGCCGGGCGCGCCCTATTACCTGCACTTCGGGGCGTGGATCCAGGCGAGGCGTGGCGGCGTGCTCGGGTACTCGTTCGCCGAGACCTCGGCGCAGGTGGTGCGGTACCGGCCCGGCGCGAAGCCCCCCATGACTCCGACGCTCAACCTCCGGCCCGACCAGTTCACCTGGGCGACGGACGGCTGGTACGACTACTTCCTCGCGCGCTCCTTCGAGGACACCGGCGGGTTCCTGTTCCGGGAGGCGACGGAGCCCCTCGAGCTCGCCGCGCGCGAGGGGCCCTGGTGGCTCTACAGGAAGAGAGCGCGCGCGGAGCCCGACACCGGCGCGCGTGCTGCGGAGTCGGAGCGCGACGGGGCGAGGCCCTAGCGGACGAGCGACGTCCCCCGGCGACCGGCGGCACGCCGGCGGCTCAGCCCGCGACCGGCGCGAACACGTTCGCCACGTGGGCGGCGACGTACAGCGCCACGAGCGCGATGGAAGCGACCGCCACTGCCGTGAGCTGGAGCTTCGGCGGAAGCGGGCGCACCGGCTCGGGGCGGCGGCCCGGGCGATCGTCGAGCGCCACGTCGGCGGCGAAGAACCCGGTGAGGGCGAGCAGCAGCACCGCGATCGCGGTCCAGAGCGGACCCGCGAGCGCCTCGAGGTGGAGCCTCGCCGTGAGCCCGGGCACGGCGGGATCGAGCGCGCGGAACATGTTCGTGTCGACGTTGTCCGGGAAGAGCACGAACGTCGCGGCGAGGTAGAGCGCGTTCAGGCCGCCGTAGGCGAGTGGGAAGAAAGCGGAGCGGTGCCGCAGCGCCGCCAGCACGAAGAGGACGAGCGCCGGCGCGGCCCACGCCATGTACTGGGGGAACCAGTAGCGCGGCGCGAGCAGGAACACCACGCTGCCGGCGTACAGGATGGCGACCTTCTGCCAGAGCGCGAACCCACGGAAGAGGCTCATCCAGACGCTCGCGACGAGGAGCCCGGCGAGCAGCCACTCCGTCAGCGTCGTGCGCACCGGACCGTCCCAGAAGATCGCGTCGTACCCGTGGTTGCGGAACGCGAGGTAGCCCTCCCGGAACCCCGGGCTCCAGAAGGCCGCCACGATGGCGGCGCTCACCGCGGCGCCCACGGCGAGCGGGGCGAGCGCGCGCCGCCAGCCGAACTCGGTCACGAGCACCGGCAGGAGGACGACGAGGAACACGACCGGGAAGTTCTTGAACCAGATGCCCAAGAACAGGGCGAGCACGCCAACGAAGGGGCGGCGCGTCGCGACGAGGTAGGCGCCGAGGAAGGTCGCGGCCGAGGGCAAGAGGTCGAACTGCCCGAACACGAAGCCGACGAAGAGCAGGATGGGCGAGGTGAGGGCCGCGAGGAACGCGTGGCCTCCCAGGTCCTCCCCGTCCTTGCGGAGGAACTGCTCCCAGAAGCGGCGCGCGGTCCACGCGACGAGGAGGAGCGCCGGCACGTAGCTCAGCCTCGGCAGCAGGTACTCGGCGGCGGTGAGCGGCTGCGGCACGAGCCAGGGCGCGTAGCCGTAGAGCCCGAACAGCTTTCCCACCGCCACGATCGCGCCGAACCACAGATACGCGAGCGGCGGGTACGTGAACCCCTCGATGAACGGGCGCGCGGGGCCGTCGTAGACGGCCTGGTAGACGTTCCAGCGTCCCTCCGCGACGTAGTGGGAGGCCCAGACGATGTAGTCGAGGTCGCGGTGCGCGGAGAGCAAGGAGATGGCGAGCGCGAACACGACCACGCCCGCCGCCGCGAGAACAAGGCGCTCCGTCGCAGCCCCGGCCCCACCCAGATTCAGCTTCATCGCGCTCCCGTCCGCCCCCCTGGGACGCAGCCGTTATCGCGTGGGCCTCTCGGCAGCGTCAAGCGGCGAGGGAAGCCGGGACGTCCGCCATCTGCGCTGCGGAGCCAGCGGTGAGGCGTGGACGTGTTCGCCGGCTTTGTCCATGCGCACGGGCGGGAGGCTCCTGCCCGAAGGCTGACCACAGTCAAATGTTCGAGTCCCGTGACGATGGCACACGCCTGTTCACTTACCGTCATCTGCGAGCACGGCTATTCTTCGCGATAGGCCTGGGACTCAACGCAATCCGACGGCGACGAGCAACGGTAGCGCCGCAACCGTCAATGGCTCGTGCAATTGCGTGCCGGGACATTTTCGTATCGCGGATGTCCGACCGCCCGGTATCTTCCGCGCCCTCAACTCGCAGCAATCTGGGGGACCACCCATGCGTTTCAAGAGGACCGCGGGCGCGCTCGTCGCGCTCGCCCTGGCCGTGCCATGTTCCGTGCTCGCGTTCCACGACGGCGGCGTCGCGACCTGCGACGGCTGCCACACGATGCACAACTCGAAGGGCAACACTGCGATGGCCAAGAAGGGGGCCAGCACGCAGTTCCAGGGCTTCGCCTACCTGCTCCAGGGTAGCGACCAGAGCTCGACGTGCCTCAACTGCCACGCGGCGGCCGACACGGCGCCGAAGAGCTACCACGTCATGACGACGGGCGGCGGCGTGGTCGAGATGACCCCCGGCGGCGACTTCGCTTACCTGACGAAGAGCTACGTCACGCCGATCCGTGGTGCGCCCCCCACTAACGCGGCCGACAAGCACGGCCACAACGTCATCGCGGCCGACTACGGCCTCAGCGCCGACACGAAGCTGACGACGGCGCCGGGCGGCAACTACGACGCGACGAAGCTCTCCTGCATCTCCTGCCACGATCCGCACAGCCGCGCCCGCATCGTCGACGCGGCCGGCACGATCGCGTCCTCCGCGCTCGGCGCGAAGGTCCTCCCGATCGACGGCTCCGGCTCCTACGGCGCCACCCCGACCGTTGACGCGGCCGTCGGCGTGTACCGCCTCCTCGCCCCCATTGGCTACGTTCCGATGTCGGTCCCGACCGCCACGGCGTTCACGGCCGACCCGCCCATCGCGGTCGCTCCGTCGACCTACAACCGCTCCGAGGGGACGTTCGACACGCGCGTCGCCTACGGCTCGGGCATGTCCGAGTGGTGCGCGAACTGCCACGCCTCGATCCACAACAACGGCGTCAACGCCGGTAACACGAAGCTCATCCACCCGGCCGGCAACGGCGCGCTCCTGACGGCGCAGGCGAACGACCTCGCCGGCAACCCGCTCGGCACGACGATCGCGGCCATCTACAACGCGTACAAGGGCTCGGGCGACCTCACCGGCACGCAGACCTCCTCGTACGACTCGATGGTCCCGTTCGAGGAGGGCACCACCGACATCGCCACGCTGGCTTCGCATGCCGTCATCGACGGTTCGGTGAAGGATGGTCCAGTGACGGGGAACGAGAACGTGATGTGCCTCTCCTGCCACCGTGCGCACGCCACTGCGTTCCCGCAGCTCTCCCGCTGGAACAACAACGCGCCCTTCGTCGCCGTCGACGGCCAGTGGCCGGGCAAGGACGCCGCCGCGGGCACCGAGATGGCGAACGGCGAGTTCAACCAGGGCCTGACGCAGGCCGAGTACAAGGCGGCCATGTACGACCGCCCGGCGACGCGCTACGCCTTCTTCCAGCGCTCGCTCTGCAACAAGTGCCACGCGAAGGACTGATCCAGTGCTGTAGGCAGTGAATCAATCGCATCATCGACCATAGGTCGTCGCCGCCGCTCTCCCTGCCCGGGCGCCCGCCTCATATCCCTCGCGCCGGCTCTCGGGAGTCGTGCTCGCCCAGCCATGCGACGCATGGCCGCACTGACCGTGTGACCGCGGTCAACTCTGGGTTCACTCCCGTTCAGTAGGGTCGGCCTTTCCACGTGTGGTCAGTTTCACGACGCCGAGATCTCCCCCGGCGCGTGAGGGAGAGGTCGCCGTGCCCGACACGACCCGACGCACTCGCGCGTCGCGCCCCGCGCTGCGCCAGCCCTCCGGCCGCGCACGCGCGCCTCGTTCGCTCCCGCCGCTCGCGGCGGCCCTCACGCTCCTCCTCTCCGTTGCCTGCGGCGACTCCGGCGCACAGCGCCCCGCGGACCGCGCGGCGCCGCGCGCCCAGTCCGCGGCGCTCGTCGCCGGCGCGGGATCGCCCGCCCACGAGCTCTACGCCTCGAAGGGCTTCAGCTGCGAGGCCTGCCACCCGTGCGGCACCCGCTCGCCGGATGGTCACGGCGTCACCTGGATGGACCAGGCGAGCCCCGAGTTCCACGCCGCCTCTGCCAACCGCGACCTCGCGAGCTGCAAGCCCTGCCACGGGGCAAACCTGGACGGCGTCGGCGGCTCGGTCACGGTGTCCTGCGCGCAGTGCCATGGCGCTTCCTGGAAGACGACCTGCACGCTGTGTCACGGCGGCACGGACGGGACGACCGGCGCGCCGCCGAAGGCGACGTGGGGGAATGCCTCGGACGCGGTCCGCATCGGGACGCACACCTCTCACGTCGCCGCGGCGCACGCGCTCGCGGGCCCGGTGGGCTGCGCGATCTGCCACCCCGTCCCCGCGGATGCGCTCTCCGCGGGCCACGCGGACGCGACCACGGCGACCGTGGCGTTCACCGGCCTCGCCGTGCAGGGCGTGATCCTGACGCCCACGTGGGACCGCGCGCAGGCGACCTGCGCGAACACCTACTGCCACGGCGCGACGCTCGCCGGCGGCGCGAGCCGCACTCCCATCTGGACGGTCACCGACGGCTCGCAGCGCGCGTGCTCGGCGTGCCACGGCGCCCCGCCGCCCCCGCCGCACGTGCAGAACCCCGCCTGCGGCGAGTGCCACAGCGGCTACGGGGCGGCGACGGTGAACGCGGCCCTCCACGTGGACGGCAAGGTCGACGCGACCGTCACCTGCACCTCCTGCCACGGCTCCGCGGCGAACGCGGCCCCGCCGCGCGGCACCCGCGGTGAGACGCTCACCTCGCAGCGCGCGGTGGGCGCGCACCAGATGCACCTCGCCGGCAGCCCCATCGCGAGCCCGATCGCCTGCGCGGAGTGCCACGTCGTCCCCACCGCGACGAGCCACGCCGACGGGCCCGTGCAGCTCGCCTGGGGTCCCCTCGCCTCCGCGCGCGGCGCGGTCCCGGGCTTCGACCCGGTGGCCCTCACCTGCGCCAACTACTGCCATGGCCAGACGCTCGCCGCCGGCGGCGCGAGCACGACGCCGCTCTGGACCAAGGTGGACGGCACGCAGGTCACCTGCGGCAGCTGCCACGGCGCGCCCCCGCCGGCGCCGCACACGCAGAACCCCGCGTGCGAGCTCTGCCACGTCGGCTACACCGCGACGTCGGTCAACCTCGCGACGCACCTCGACGGCGCGCTCGACGTGAAGAGCATGACCTGCACCTCGTGCCACGGCTCGGTGCAGAACGCCGCGCCGCCTTACGGCACGCGCGGAGAGACGGCCACCACGGACCTCGCGGTGGGCGCCCACCAGCAGCACCTCGCCGGCGGGCTCGTCTCGAACCCGATCGCCTGCGGGGAGTGCCACCTCGTGCCGGCGGCGATGGATCACGCCGACGGCGGGGTGGGGCTCGCCTGGGGCGCCCTCGCGGCGAAGAACGGCGCAATCCCGCAGTGGGATCGCACGACCGCGACCTGCTCCTCGACGTACTGTCACGGCCAGTTCGTGGGCGGTAACCCGCTCAACGCACCCTCCTGGACGACGGTGAACGGGACGCAGGCGGCCTGCGGGACCTGCCACGGCGCGCCGCCTCCCGCGCCCCACCCGGCGAACGCGGCCTGCGGGGGCTGCCACCCCGGCTACACGGCGAGCTCCGTCGCCCTCGCGACGCACGTGAACGGCACGGTCGAGGTGGCGCTGTCCTGCAACTCCTGCCACGGCTCCGCGACGAACGCGGCGCCGCCGGCCGGCACCCACGGGGAGACGCTCGAGACGCAGCGGGCGGTCGGCGCGCACCAGAAGCACCTCGCGGGCGGCCCGCTCCGCGGCCCGATGGACTGCGCGGAGTGCCACGTCGTGCCGGCCTCGATGGACCACGCCAACGGCACACCGGAGATCACCTTCGGCACCCTCTCCAGGACCGACGGCGCGGCGGCGATCTGGGACCCGCAGACCCTCACCTGCTCCTCCACCTGGTGCCACGGCGCGCTCCTCCGCGGCGGCGGCACGAACCAGGCGCCGGTCTGGACGGGCGGCACGGCGCAGACGGCCTGCGGCACCTGCCACCTCACGCCTCCGCCCCCGCCGCACCCGCGCACGCAGATCTGCGACAACTGCCACCCGGGCTACACGATCACCAGCGTCGATCTCACGAAGCACGTGAACGGCGTGGTGGAGGCCACGAACCTCACCTGCTCCTCCTGCCACGGCGACAACTCGCGCGTGCTCGTCATGCAGGCGGACCCGCTCGCCATCGCGGCGCCGCCGTACGGCTCGCGCGGCGAGACGCTCTCCACCTCGCGCTCGGTCGGCCAGCACCAGGCGCACGTGAACCGCGGCAACGGGCTCTCCATCCCGAACAAGTGCCGCTACTGCCACGCCGTCCCGACCACGTTCGATCACGCGAACGGGGTCGCGCAGGTCACGTTCGGCAGCCTCGCCACGATGGACGGCGCGACGCCCACCTTCGACGGCCAGACCTGCTCGAACACCTACTGCCACGGCTCGACGCTCGGCCGCGGCGGCACGGACCACAGCCCGAACTGGACGAACCCGGCGCCCGTGACCTGCACGACCTGCCACGGCGCGCCGCCGCCGGCGCCGCACCCGCAGGACTCCGACTGCATCCGCTGCCACCCGGGCTACACCTCGACGAGCGTCCGCAAGGCGACGCACGTGAACGGGGTCTCGGACTTCCCGAGCGGCTGCAACAGCTGCCACGACATCCCGCCGATGACGGGTGAGCACCTCGAGCACCTCCACGAGCGCATCACCTGCGACCGGTGCCACGCGGGCTACACGACGACGAGCGAGAACCCGGTCCTCCACCGGAACGCTCGCCAGGACGTGACGCTCTCCGGCTGGGACCCGGTGCGCCGCACGTGCAACAACATCGGCTGCCACGGGAGCGAGTACTGGGGCCGCACCGGCCAGGCCGCGCGGCAGAGCTGCAACCAGTGCCACGGCGTGCCGCCCGCGTCCGGCGAGCACTTCGAGCACAGCGAGTACGCGTGCAGCCGCTGCCACGGGACCGGCTACTCGACGACGACCACGAACACGGCGACGCACATGAACAGCGTCGCGGACGTGCCGTTCGCGTTCTACGACCGGACCACGCACACCTGCTCGAACACCGGCTGCCACGGCTACCAGCGCTGGGGCACGCCCTCCCCGGTGACGCCGAACTGCGCGAACTGCCACGGCTTCCCGCCGGCGGCGCCGCACCCGCAGGACACGGCCTGCCAGAGCTGCCACCCGAGCATGCTGCCGTCGGGCGTCCTCACGGACACCCACAACAACGGTACGCTCGACATCTCCGGCCAGGGCTGCCAGAGCTGCCACGGCTTCCCCCCGACGGCCACGCGCAAGGGCGGCACGCACCCCGCGGACTCGAACTGCTACGGCTGCCACCCGACCACGGTCAATTCGAGCAACCAGGTGGTGCCGGACGGCACGCACAACGACGGCTACGTCCAGGTGGGCGGCGGCGGCGTGGGCACCTACGGCTGCCAGACCTGCCACGGCGATCAGGCCCGGCAAGCTCCCGCGGGCGCAGACGCGAACGTGAAGTCGGCGCCGCCGTTCGGGACGCGCGGTGAGACCGAGCCGACCACCCGCGCCGTGGGCGCGCACCTCGCCCACGTGAGCCCGGCCGCCGGCACGCTCGCCGGGCCCGCCGCCTGCTCGGAGTGCCACCCGGTGCCCACCGCGATGGATCACGCGAACGGCGCCGTCCTGATCGCCTTCGGCGGGCGCGCGACGCTGAAGGGCGCCGCGCCGGTGTTCGATCCGGTCGCCGTCTCCTGCGCCTCCACCTACTGCCACGGCGCGACGCTCGGGGCGGGCGGCACGAGCCACGCACCCACCTGGACGGGCGGCGCGGCCGAGGCCGCCTGCGGCACCTGCCACGGCGCACCGCCGCCGCTGCCGCACACCCAGAACACGAGCTGCGGCGGCTGCCACGAGGGCTACACCGCGACGAGCGTGAACCTCGCGCAGCACGTGAACGGCACGGTCGAGATCAGCGCCATGGCCTGCAACTCCTGCCACGGCAACGCCTCGAACGCCGCGCCGCCGCAGGGCACGGCGGGCGAGACGGCGACGACGGCGCGCGCGGTCGGCGCGCACCAGCAGCACCTCGCCGGCGGGGCGATCGCGAACCCGGTCGCCTGCGCCGAGTGCCACGTGGTGCCGACGGGCATGAACCACAAGGACGGCGTGGCCCAGCTCGCCTGGGGTCCGCTCGCGTCGGCCGGTGGCGCGGTGACGTCGTTCGACACGACGGCCCTCACCTGCACGAACTACTGCCACGGCGCGACGCTCGCGGCAGGCGGCTCGAACACCACGCCGCTGTGGACTGCGGTGGACGGCACGCAGGCCGCGTGCGGCGCCTGCCACGGCGCGCCGCCGCCCGCGCCGCACAGCTCGAACCCGAGCTGCGGCAACTGCCACACCGGCTACACGGCCACGACCGTGAACCTCGCGACGCACGTGAACGGGACGCTCGACGTGGTCCCGCTCTCCTGCACGTCGTGCCACGGCTCCGCGCAGAACGCGGCTCCGCCGGTGGGCACGGATGGCGAGACTCTCACGACGTCCCTCGCGGTCGGCGCCCACCAGCAGCACCTCGCCGGCGGCGCTTACTCGAACCCGATCGCCTGCTCCGAGTGCCACGTGGTCCCGACGGCGATGAGCCACGCCGACGCCGCGGTGCAGCTCGCCTTCGGCACGCTCGCCAAGACAGGAGGCGCGGCTCCCGCCTGGGATCCGGTCACGGCCACCTGCTCCTCGAGCTACTGCCACGGTCAGTTCGTCGGCGGGGACCTGCTCAACGCGCCGTCCTGGACCACGGTGAACGGAACCGAGGCCGCCTGCGGCACCTGCCACGGCGCGCCGCCGCCGGCGCCGCACAGCGCGAACACCGCGTGCGGGAGCTGCCACGAGGGCTACACGCAGACGAGCGTCAACCTCGCGACGCACGTGAACGGGATCGTCGAGGCGCAGGCCTCGCCGCACGCGCCCGGCTGGGCCGACAAGGCGCAGCACGGCTACCAGGCGAACCTCACCGGCCTCGCGGGCTGCAAGAGCTGCCACGGCGACCTCGGCGCGAGCACCTCGTGCGGCACCTGCCACACGAGCGCCGGCTTCGCGACGTGGGACACGAGCTGCACGTTCTGCCACGGCAGCACGACCACGGGCCGCCAGAACCCGCCGGTGGACATCCAGGGCCGGACCGTCACGACGAACGTGAGCGTGGGCGTCCACGAGGCGCACGCGACGACGACCATCTCCGCGCCGCTCACCTGCGTGCAGTGCCACCCGGCGCGCACCGCGAGCGTCCGGACCGACACCGCCCACGTGGACGGCAACGGGATCGCCGAGGTCGTCCTCGGCACGCTCGCCAAGACGGGCGGCGCGCCGGCGACCTACACACGGACGAGCGCGACGAGCGCGACCTGCGCCTCGACGTACTGCCACGGCCGCTTCTCGGGCGGCGTGAACTCCGGCTCGGGCGCGACCGTGGCGTGGACGAGCACGACGCAGGTCGGCTGCACGTCCTGCCACGGCAACCCGCCGAGCACCGGCCGGCACTCGACGCACCAGAGCAGGAGCGTGCCCTGCACGAACTGCCACAACGCGGTGGTGAACGCGTCGAACGGGTTCGTGGACAAGACGCTCCACGTGAACGGCGCGGACAACGTCAAGCTCGGCGGCACTTACAGCGGCCGTACCGTGACCGGAACCTGGAACGCCTCGACGCGGTCGTGCTCCAGCCTGAGCTGCCACGGGAGCGAGACATGGTGACGTCGATGCCGAGGGTGGACGCGATGCCGAGCCGTGTCGGGAGAGAGCTTCCGGAGCGCCACGAAGGGGCCGCCATGAAGCGCAGGCGTGGGTGGGATGAGTTCCGTTCAGCGCGGGGTCTCGCGCTCGCGGCGGCGGCGCTCGTCGCGCTCGGCGCGTGCGGTCGGGGTGGATCGCCAGCCACGCCCGAGCCTGCGTCGGCGTCGGCGCTCCGCCCGCGCGCGGCCCACGCGTCCGCGCTCTCGTCGGGCACGAGCTGCCCCGAGACGAGCGTCCACGCGCGGCACCTCAACATGTTCGCGTGCGCGACCTGTCACCCGACGGGCGCGACGTTCGGGTTCGAGGTGCCTTACACGTTCCCGGGGGGCACCACGACCGCGGGCGGCACGATCGCGCTGCACACCGCGACGACCGCCACGACCTGCACGGTCGCCTGCCACTTCCCGAAGGGCGGGCCGGCGAAGTCGGTGGCCTGGGACGCGCCCGGCCCGCTCGCCTGCGTCGACTGCCACGCGACGACCTCGCTCCCCGCCGGTCACCCCGCGGTGGCCGCGAACGCGACCCGGACCGACTGCCAGCGCTGCCACACGCTCGGCAACCACCTCGGCGGCACGGTCGCGCTCGTCGCGCACGACACGGCGTGGTCGGACAAGACGAGCCCCGGCTTCCACGCGTTCCAGGCGAACGCCGGGCTCGGCGCGTGCCAGGACTGCCATGGCGCCGACCTCGCCGGCGGGGCCGCGCGCTCGGCGTGCGCGACGTGCCACGACGTCGGGCTGCCCGCCGGCATCGCGAGCTGGAAGGTGAGCTGCGTCATGTGCCACGGCGGGACGGAGACCGCGTCGGGCGCGCCGCCGAAGGCGACGTGGGGGAACGCGGCCGACACCGTCCGGGTGGGCGCCCACACCATCCACGGCGCCGGGAGCGCCATCGCGCCCGCCTACGACTGCGGCGTCTGCCACGTGAAGCCTGCCGACGCGCTCGCGGGCGGCCACGTGGACGGCGGGACGGCGGAGCTGACGTTCAGCGGCGTCGCCACGGCGCGCAACGCGGCGCCGTCCTGGGATCGCGCGACCGCGACCTGCTCCGGCGTCTACTGTCACGGAGGGACGATGGGAGGCGGCACGAAGACCGCGCCCGTCTGGACCCGCGTCGGCCTGGGCGAGGCCGCCTGCGGCACCTGCCACGGGCTGCCGCCTCCGTCGCCGCACCCGACGGTCGCCGCCGATCTCACGCGCTGCGCCTCCTGTCATCCGGACACCATGGACGCGGGCGGCGTCGTCATCGCGCCTTCGGCCGGCGGCAAGCACCTCGACGGCCTCGTGCAGGCGTCGGGCGGCCACCCGGCCGGATGGATGGACACCGCGAGCGCGGGCTTCCACGCGTACTCGGCGAACGCAGGGATAGCCGGGTGCCAGGGCTGCCACGGGACGAACCTCGACGGCGTGGGCGGCTCCGCCACGACGTCCTGCGCGACCTGCCACGGCGCGGGCTGGCGCACGAGCTGCCTCATGTGCCACGGCGGCGTCGCGGACGCGACCGGCGCGCCGCCCTCCGGCACCTGGGGGCACGAGACCGACGCGCTTCGCGTGGGGGCGCACACGGCGCACGTGAGCGCGAACGCCACGGCGGCCGCCTACGCGTGCACGGAGTGTCACGTGAAGCCCGCCGACGCGCTCGACGCGGGTCACATGGACGGCTCCACGGTGACGGTGACCTGGGGCGGGCTGGCGCGGACCGGCGGCGCCGCGCCGAGCTGGGACCGCACGGCCGGCACCTGCGCCGCGACGTACTGTCACGGCAACTACGCCGGCACCTTCACGTACTTCTTCTTCGACGGCTACTACAGCGTGCCTTACGCCGGGAAGCGAGCGGCGCCGCGCTGGAGCGACGGGCCGGCGACATGCGGGTCGTGCCACGGCAACCCACCGCAGACGGGCTCGTGGCACCTGGGTGCCCACGGGGGCGGGAGCAACTGCGACCTGTGTCATGCGGACGCCAACGCGACCGGCACGGCCATCACCAACCCGGCCTTGCACCTGAACGGCGCCGTGGACGTGAATCCGGCGTGGGACGCGTCCTGCTTCAACTGTCATTGAGGCGAGCGCCGCGTGCCGTCCGCCGGGGCGGCACGCGGCGCCAGGCGCCTCGACGGACCCGTCGCGCCGCCGGCTGACGGCAGCGGGCTCGCCAGCCGCGCACGTGAGGTCGCCTCTCTCCCTGCGCGCCGCGGCCCCGTCCCGCGATCGCCGGACGTTCGCGAGGCGCTGCGTTTGAGTACGATCCGGCGCGGCGGCCGCTCTCTCGTCTCGGTCCGCACGTTCGTGTACCTTGCCGCGCCATGCCCAGGGGGCTGCTCGTCATCGCGCTCGCGGCGCTCCTATCGGTCGGCGCCGCCGCGGCGCTCGACGCGCCCACGGACGCCCAGCGGGTCGCGATGCTCGGCGCCGGACCCCGGCTCGTGCCCGAGCTCGCGGAGCAGGCGCTCCCGGCGGCGCCTCAGCAGATCGCGCTGAAGACACGCACCTTCGGGACGGTCACCGTGGACCACCCCGCGCACCTCGCGCGCAGGGCGCACTGCGTGAGCTGCCACGGCGAGGGACCGATCCAGAAGATCGAGTTCACCCCGAAGCTCGCCCACGAGCGCTGCCGGGGCTGCCACAAGGAGCAGCAGGCGGGGCCGCTCACGTGCCGGGGCTGCCACGCCCTACCCCCCGCCGCGGAGAAGCCGCTCGTGGCGCAACCCGCAGTGGACACGCCGGCGGTCGTGGGCGCAAGCGCCAGCTCCGGGACGCCGGCCGGCGCCGCGGCAGGGATGGCCGCGAGCGCTGCACCGGCGAGCTCGCCGACGGCGGCCTCGCGCGGTCCGGCGACCTCGCCGGCGACGATCCGCGTCGCCGCGACGTCGCCGGGACCGACGCGTACGGCGCCGCCCGCGCGGATCGCGGAGGTCGCGAGCGCCGAATCGAGCCCCGTCGACGTGCCTCTCCGGCGCGTGCTCGAGGTCGGCTTCGCCGGCGGTTCGGGGTTCGGACCCGCGGTGCGCCTCCTCTCGCGCCAGGAGCACATGGTCCTGTCGCACAGCTTCGACCGGGTCGGCGGCGGCCAGGCGAGGAGCCTCGGGCTCCTCGGGATCGGGAAGGGCTTTCCCGTTCAGGAAGGCGTCGAGGTGGTCGCCCTCGGGCTCGGCGGGATCGACGTCGTGGAGAGCTCGACGGCGACGCTGCTGCCTGCCGCGGGGGCGCGCATCGGCGTGCTCTGGTCCGTGCGGCACCGGTTCATCGAGACGATCGACTTCTCGCTCACCGGCGTGGCCGACCTGGCGCGCAGCCACGCGCTCGGCCAGGAGGTCGGGGGTGCGACCTTCTTCGCGACGATCGCGGCGGGCGTGCCCCTCGGGCCGCGATAGGCTCGCTAGTCCGGAGGCGCGCGGCGCCGCGTTCACGCAGGACGTGTTCGTCGGTCCACGGCGCACTCGAACAGCGCCACCTCACCAGACGTGACGGTGAAGGTGCCGCTTCCCGTCCCATTCCGTCCCAGCGTCAGGTCGAGGTCCCTTCGCCACGAAGCTCGCGCCGACTGGCTCCAGCACGAGGGCGGAATCAGGGCATTCGCGTCGAGCCGGAGTCACTCCCCGCGCGCAGCGCGACGGCGGCGCAGAGGAGACCGGCGACCAGCCAGTAGTAGTTGCAGAACGCCTGCTTGCTGAAGAGCAAGAACGCCAGCCACGCCGCGGCGCCGGTGAGCACCGCCCGCTCCAGCGACGCGCGTCTCGCCACGCCGAGCGCCAGCACCGCGACCGCGGCCGGGAGCGCGATCCATGGCGAGAGGACCGGCCCTCCCATCCTCACCACGGCCGCGGGCCAGGAGAGCGAGTCCGCGCGGAACGGCTGCTGGAGCTGGAAGGCGACGACCCCCCGGTAGAGCGCCGGCGCATCCCACAGCACGAACGGCAGCATGACGAGCGCCGCGCCGGCGACCGCGGTGGCCGCGCTCTTCCACCGATGCGCCGGAGGCAACGCGAGGAGGATCGGTGCGAGCAGGACGGGCGCGTACTGCTTGCTGCTCAGCGCCAACGCCCCCGCGATCCCCGTGACGATGGGGCCGAGCGGGCCCTCTCCCGAGGCGCCGTCGCGTCGGTACGTGGCGTCGACGACGACGAGCGCCAGCAGCGCCGAGGCCAGCACGATGGGCTCGGTCCACGACTGCTCGAGGACGAAGAAGGTCCTCGGCTGCAAGAGGACGAACACCGCCGCCAGCTCGGCGACACGCGAGCCCCTGCCGAGCCGGCGAATGGCCCAGGCCGAGAACAGCACGAGCGCGAGGTGCGTCCACCGCACGTCGGCGTGGAGCAGCGTCGTGGGAACCGCCACGAGCAGCGTCAGCGGGGGATAGGGATTCCCGAGCACGTACGCCTGGTCCGGGCTCAACACCTCCGGCGAATAGAAGGGGGTGAACGGTCCGTAGATGTTCGGATACGCGACGGCGTACGGGTCCACTCCCTGCATCATCGCGAACGAGCCCATCTGCTGGAAGAACCAGACGTCGATCGGCGGACCGGGCGTGGTGCGGATCACGAAGCCGGCGAGCACGGCCGCGGCGGCGACGAGCAGCGGGAACCGCAACCGCGCCACGAGCGCCGGTGCCCCCGTCCACAGATAGGTGAGCGCCGCCACCCCCGCGACCGCGAGCACCGGCCGGAAGAAGCCGAGCGTGTCGGGAGGGACGAAGATCCCGGGCTGGCGCAGCGCGTCGAACGCGACGCTCGCCAGGACGCCGCCGCAGAGGACGCGAGCGCGCCAGTCCCGCCCCGGAGCTCCGGCTCCGATCGCTCGGTCGCGCCGGCGCTCCATGACCAGGGCTGCGACGCTCGCGAACGCGCTCCCCGTCACGAGGAGCAGCGCGAAGGGATCGAAGTTCCCGTCCGACACGCCGAGCGCGAAGCCGAGGGAGAGCGCCGCGACCGCGACGAGGACGGAGCCGGGGGCCGTCCTGGCGGGTTCGTGCTCGGCCTCGGGCGCTCCGTCCGAAATGGCGACGGAAGACCTCACGCGGCGCCGCCGCGGGACGCCGCAGGGGCCGGCACCACGGCGAGCTTGCGACCCGTGTCCGACAGCCGCGCGGACCTGCGCAGCCCCATCTTCGCGAGGCGGAACTCGATGGCCGTGCCGAGCACGCCGAAGCCGTACTTCACGCTCCTCCGGAAGTTGATGGAGGAGGCTTCCTCGAAGTAGCGCGCCGGACACGAGATCTCGCCGATGTCGAACCCGAACCAGAGCGCCTGCGCCAGGAACTGGTTGTCGAACACGAAGTCGTCGGAGTTCTCCTCCAGCGGCAGCGCCTCGAGGAGCTCGCGCGAGAACGCGCGATAGCCGGTGTGGTACTCGGCGAGCTTGTAGCCGAGCAGCACGTTCTCGAAGAACGTCAGGAAGCGGTTCGCCACGTACTTCCACAGGGGCATGCCGCCGCGCAGCGCTCCGACCCCCAGGATGCGGGAGCCGAGGACGCAGTCGAAGTGCCCGCTCGCCACCATCGCCGCCATCGCCGGGACCAGCGCGGGCGAATACTGGTAGTCGGGGTGGAGCATCACCACGATCTCGGCGCCGCGCGCGAGCGCCTCCGCGTAGCACGTCTTCTGGTTGCCGCCGTACCCGCGGTTCTTCGCGTGCACGACGTGGTGGAGCCCGAGCTCGCGAGCGACGGCCACGGTCTCGTCCGGGCTCGCGTCGTCCACGAGGATGACGTCGTCCACCACCGTGCGATCGAGCTCGTCGACCGTGCGCCGCAACGTCTTCGCGGCGTTGTAGGCCGGCATCACGACGCACACGCGCTTCCCGGAGATCATGCCGCTCCCGTTGGCTCGAAGGGAGCGCATGATACCGCGCACCGCGCCGGGCACGCACGCTCGCCCGCTTCCGAGGGTCGCCCCCGCACGCGCACCTCCAGTGCCGAGCGCGGAACGGCGCGCGCTTCCCGACGGTTGACAAAGACGGGCGCGGAGGCGTTCCTAGGCGTTTCGTTTCGGACAGAGGGACAGGAATGAAGACACGACTCTCCACGGGCGTCGCGGCGGCGTGCTTCTTCGCCTCCGGCGCCGCCGCGCTGCTGTACGAGGTTGTCTGGTTCCGGCTCCTCTCCCTCACGTTCGGCCACACGGTCTTCGCGGTGACGACCGTGCTCGCCGCCTACATGGGCGGCCTCGCCCTCGGCAGCCTGCTCCTCGGGAAGCGCGCGGACGGCTCGCGGAGGCCGCTGCTCGTCTACGGGCTCGCCGAGATCGTCATCGGCCTCTACTGCCTCACCACGCCGCTCCTGTTCGCTGGGGCGGACGCCGCCTACATCGCCGCGCACCGGGTCCTGGAGCCCGGCCCGGTCGGCGCGACGCTGCTCCAGTTCTCGCTCTCCGCCCTGCTGCTCGTGCCCGCCACCGCCGTCATGGGCGCCACGCTGCCGTTCCTGAGCCGGGCAGTGGTCGAGCGGTCCGGCACGACGGGATCCCGGGTCGGCCTCCTCTACGCCGTGAACACGATGGGCGCCGTGCTCGGGGTGGTCGCCACCGGGTTCGGCCTCCTCCCCACCTTCGGCCTGCGCGCGACGGTCTGGATCGGCGTGGCGCTCAACCTGGGCGTCGGGATCGCCGCCTTGCTGCTCGAGCGCACCGGCCGCGGTCGCCCTCCTGTGCCGGCGCCATCCGAGGCGCCATCGAGGTCCGAGGCGCCCCCGGTCGCCGGAGACGAGCCCGCCCCCTCCCGCGTGGCCGCGCGGGTCGCGCTCGCGGCCATCGGGATCTCCGGGGCGGCCTCCATGGCCTACGAGGTCGCCTGGACGCGGGCCCTCTGCCTCGCGGTCGGAAGCTCGACCTATGCGTTCACCGCGATGCTCGCCACCTTCCTCGTCGGGCTCGCCGGCGGCGCGTTCGCCGCCTCGCAGGCGCTCCGGCGGTGGCGTCTCCGGCTCACCGCGTTCGGCGTCCTCGAGTGCGCGGTCGCGGCGCTGGCCGTCGCGACGCTCCCGGTGCTCGGGATGCTGCCGCAGATCGTCCTCCAGATCCTCGGGCGGCTGGGGCTCTCGCACGAGAGCGCCCTCCTCGCGCAGTTCGGCGCGAGCTTCCTCGTCATGATCGTGCCCTCCGCCGCGATCGGCGCGACGTTCCCGCTCGTGCTCGCGGGGCTGACGCGCGGGATCTCGAGCGTGGGAGACGACGTCGGGCGCGTCTACGGCGCGAACACCATCGGGACCATCGTCGGCTCGGTCGGCGCCGGGTTCGTGCTCGTGCCGCAGATCGGGATCCACGGCACGGTGGTGGCCGCCGCGGCCGCGAACCTGGCCGCGGGCCTCGGCCTCCTGCTCGCCCTGGACGCGCGGCCGAGGAGATGGCTGGCCGCGCTCGCGGCCGCCTCGGCGTTCGCGATCGCCGTGTTCGCCGTGCCGCGCTGGGACCGGCTCCTCATGACGAGCGGCGTGTCGATCTACGCCGCCCGCCACCTGGGCAAGGACGCAGGGGCGCAGTCGCCTCGCGAGAAGTCCGCCTCCAAGGAGCTCCTGTTCTATGCCGAGGGGTTGACCACGACCGTCTCGGTCACGCGCACCGGCGAGCACCTGTTCCTCTCGGTGGACGGCAAGACCGACGCGAGCACGAACGGTCTCGACATGAGGACCCAGCTCCTGCTGGGTCACCTCCCCGCGCTGCTCGCGCCCGACGCGAGCCGCGCGCTCGTGATCGGGCTCGGCAGCGGCATCACGGCCGGCGCGCTCGCGCAGTACCCGCTCCGCGCCATCGACGTCGCGGAGCTCGAGCCGGCGGTCGTCGACGCCGCGAGGCTGTTCGCGCGCGAGAATCACGACGTGCTCGGCGATGCGCGGCTCCGGGTGATCGCCGGAGACGGGCGACACATCCTCGCCGCCGCGGCGCAGCCCTACGACCTCATCGTCTCGGAGCCCTCGAACCCGTGGATCGCCGGGGTGGCGAACCTCTTCACCCGCGAGTTCTACCGCGTCGCACGGGAGCACCTCTCGGACGACGGCGTCATGGTGCAGTGGCTCCAGTCGTACGCGATCTTCCCGAGCGAGATCCGCATGGTGGTCCGGACGTTCCGGGAGGTGTTCCCGGACGTCACCGTGTGGCGCGGCGGCGCAGGCGACTACCTGCTCGTGGGCGGGAAGAAGCCGCTCCGGGTCGACCTGGACGCGGCGGCGCGCCGGATCGCCCAATCGCCGGGCGCGCGCGCCGATCTGGCGCGGTACTGGGGCGACCCCGAGGACGTGCTGCAGCAGTTCGTGCTCTCCGAGGACGACACGCGCCGCTTCGCGGAGGGCGCGTCCCTGAACA
Organism: Anaeromyxobacter sp. SG64; assembly: GCF_022690745.1. NCBI lineage: Bacteria > Pseudomonadati > Myxococcota > Myxococcia > Myxococcales > Anaeromyxobacteraceae > Anaeromyxobacter > Anaeromyxobacter sp. SG64. Next base: position 108,418 of record NZ_JALCZB010000003.1, read on the forward strand.
CGGACGACCTCCCGCTGCTCGAGTTCGCCGCGCCGCGCGCGATGTACGCCTCGACCGACGAGGACAACGATCGCTCGCTCCGCTCGTTCCAGCGCGCGACCCTTCCGCCCGTGGTCGGAGCGTCGGCGGCGGCGCGGCTCGACGGCCCGGAGGGACGGCTGCGCGCTGCACGCGCCGCCTGGCTGCGCGGCGATCCCGAGGCCGCCCGGGACCACCTCCAGCAGCTGCAGGCCGCTTCGGAGCCCGGCATCCTCGTCGAGCGCGCGCGCCTGCTCATCGCGCTCGGCAACCCGGATGAAGCGGCCCGGCTCCTCGACGGGGTGCGGACGCGAGACGAGCGGCTCGAGGGCTATCGCTCCACCGCGCGCTACCTCGCCGATCACGCGCTCGGCCGGCGCATCGTGCACGAGGTCGGCCCGTGGCGCCTCGAGACCACCGGTCCTGCCTGGGCGTTTCACCGACTGGGTAATCTTCTGATGACGGTCGCGGTCTCGGAGCGCGCGCCGGAGCTGCTGCCCGTCGCCCTCGAGCAGTTCGAGGCCGCGAGCGCGCTCGAGCCAGGGACCGCGTCCTTCTACGTGGGCGCAGGGAAGGTGCTGCTCGCGATGGGGAGGCGCGGCGTCGCGGAGCCCGTCCTGCGGAGGGCAGCCGAGCTGGAGCCGAAGAGCGCCGACGCCCACTACTTCCTCGGCCTCCTGTACGAGGACGACTCGCCGCCGGACGCCGCCCGGGAGTACGAGGCGGCGGCGCGGCTCGCACCATCCTGGCAAGCGCCCCGCGAACGGCTGATGGCCCTGCGCGCCGACGGCGGCGCGCGTGACTCCGGACGCGCCTCTCCTTGAGGTGACGCGAGGCGCGGAGCGCTGCGGGCGACGGAGCCGGGCGATCGCGGCTCCGGATGCCCTGGACCGTCAGGCTCCGGGGCGAAGCGCCAGGCGCCCGGAGGCCACGCGGCCGCCGGTCACTCGTCCACCCGGATGACGCCCCGCTTCAGCGCGAAGCGCACGAGCTCGGTCCGATTGTGCACGGCGAGCTTCTCCATGACGTGCTCGCGGTGGCTCATGGCGGTCTTCACGCTGATGCCGAGCACGTCGGCGACCTCCTTGTTGCTGCGTCCCTCGGCGACGAGCTTCAGGACCTGCTTCTCGCGGTCGGTGAGCGCCTCGTAGGGATCGGCGGCGCCGCCGGTCGTCGCCTGCCCGGCGTCCGCCATGGCGGTGCGCGCCACCTCGGGATCGAGCACGAGGCCGCCGCGGTTCACGGCGCGGATCGCGTTCGCGAGCTCGGAGCCGGCCGACTTCTTGAGGACGTAGCCCGCGACGCCGGCCTTGAGGAGCCTGCGGACGTACTCGCGATCCTCGTACTGCGACAGGATGAGGATCCGCGTGCGCCGGCCGAGCTTGTGGATCTCGAGCGCGGCCTCGATGCCTCCCAGCCCGGGCATGGCGATGTCCATGAGGAGGACGTCGGGATCGAGCCGCTCCACCGCGGCGATGGCCTCCGTCCCGTTCGCGCCCTCGCCCACCACCTCGATGTCCGGGTGGAGCTGCAGGAGCGCGCGGATGCCCTCGCGCAGGATGGCGTGATCGTCCACGATGACGACGCGGATCTTGCTCATGCGACGACTCCTCCCCGCCCTTCCCTCGCTCCCTCGGGCCGCGGCGGCTCGGCCGGTGGCAGCGGGACGCGCACCTGCACCCGCGTCCCCTTCCCCGGCGCGGAGTCTATCCGGGCCGAGCCCCCGAGGATCTCCGCTCGCTCACGAATTCCGAGGAGCCCCCACGGGCGGCGCCCCTCGCGCCGCGCCGCCGCCTCGACGTCGAAGCCGCGCCCGTCGTCCTCGATCTCGATCTGGAGCTGGTCGCCCTCGACGCCCACCTGGACGAGCACCGCGGTCGCCTGGGCGTGGCGCGCGACGTTGCTCATCGTCTCCTGGCACATGCGGAAGAGCGCCGTCTCCAGCTCGGGCGGCAGGCGGCGGTCGAGCTCGCCGAACTCGCAGCGGACCGAGATCCCGCGCGTCTCGAGGCTCCGCTCCGCGTACCAGCGGATGGCGGAGAAGAGGCCCAGGTCGTCGAGCACCGAGGGCCGCAGGTCGAGGATGAGCCGGTGCACGTCCTCGAGCGTGCGCACCGCGACCGCCTTCACCTCGTCGAGCCGCGGCGTCTTTCCCGCGCGCATGGCGTCCTGCGCGGCCTCGAGCCCCATGGCCAGCACCGCGAGGCTCTGGGTCGTCTCGTCGTGCAGCTCCCGGGCGATCCGCTTCCGCTCGTCCTCCTGCGCGGTGATCACCTTGCTCAGGAGCTGGCCACGATCCGCGTCGCGCTCGCGGACCTGCCCGAGCGCGTCGTTCAGCTCGCGGGTGCGCTCCTCCACGCGCTGCTCGAGCTGCGCGTTCACCTCGGCCACCTGCGCGAGCGTCGCGCGCAGCGCCCCGCGCATCCGCTCCAGCGCCTGGCCGAGCCGGCCGACCTCGTCCGAGCCGAGATCCGGGATGGGCCAGCCGAGCTCGCCCCGGGCGATCCGCTCCGCCTCGAAGGTGAGCACGCCCACCGGGCGCGTGACGCTCTGCGCGGCCCCCCACGCGAACGTGCCCACGAGCGCGAGCTGGAGGAAGAGCCCGAAGCCCACGATGTACCACGGCACCGCGCCCTGGGTCGGCAGCGCCTCGGCCATGGGCTGCCGCACGACGACGGCCCACGGCGCGCTCCCGAGCGGCGCGAAGGTCATGAGCTCGTCGTTGGTGGCGGGCGTGCTCCCGTCCTCGTGGCACTCCCGGCAGCTCACGGACGTGGTCCGGCGCGCCTCGAGCAGCTTTCGGACGCCGCCCGTGCATCCGGCCGCCCGCCCCGCCCGGCCGCGCTCGCTCGAGGCGATCACGTGGCCATCCGCGTCGAGGAGATCCGCGAAGCCGGTCCGGCCCCGGCGGAGATGCTGGAGCATGCGGCCGAAGTCGCGCCGGTCGGGCCGGAAGGTCCCGCCCATGACGCCGACGACCTCGCCCTTCCAGCTGCGCACCGGGACGAGCTCGTGGATCACCTGCCCGCGCGGCTCGAGGACGAGCCCCGACAGCCGCGGGCGGCCGCTCGCGAGCACCTCCTCCACCAGGGCCTGGGCGGCCAGCGGGACCTCGGTGACCGCACCGATCGGCTCCTCGGCGATCACGTTCTGCTCGCGGTCGAGCAGGAAGATCGTGTCGCGGTGCCGGAAGGACTCGTGGCCGGTGCGGACGAGGCGCCGCTCGTCGGAGAGATCCGCGTCGCCGAACCCCGCCGAGAGCGCCGAGGCGAGCCGCTGCAGCGACTCGAGGTCGGCCGTGAGCCCCTCGTCGAAGTGGGCGGCCACCGCGGTCGCCGCGGCGTTGCGGCCCGCCAGGATGCGCTCGTCGAAGCCGCGCATCCAGTAGAGGCCGGCGGCCGCCAGGAGCACGATCGGGAAGAAGATCCCGATCGCCATGAGCAGGTACACCCGCGTCCGCAGCGAGATCCCGCCGACCGCGTGGCTCGTCGTGCTCATCGCCCGCTCACCCCGTGCAGGCTCCGCGCGATCCGCACGAGCTCGTCGAGATCTCCCTGCGACCGGAGCACCACCGCGCGGCCGTTCACCGACCACGACAGCTCCTGCCACGCCACGCCCTCGACGAGCACCGACGCGAGCGTCGCGGGGTGCCCGCCCACGACGGTGGGACGGGCGCCGAGCACGGTGCGATCCGAGAGGAGCGCGGGCGCGATGTCCACGCCGGCGTCCGTGGCGGCGACGAGCTCGAGGCCGGTCCCGCCGTCGCGTGCGGCGAAGGCGAGGCGCACCGAGCCGTGGCGCCCGCCCGCCACGTGGATCGCCGCGGGCGGCCAGGCCAGGCGCTCGGGGTAGTAGCCGGGGAGGAGGATGCGCGCGCCGAGGCGGCGCTCCGCCTCCTGGATCGACGCGGCCCGGTGCGGCCCGGTGTCGCCGGCGAGCAGGCGCGGCAGCGCGCCGAGGCCGACGATCGCCGCCGCGGTCCCCGCCAGCACGTACGCGAGCGTCACCAGCATCCGGGCGATCTCCACGCCCGCGCCGCTCGCCCGCACCGCGCCCATGGCCGTACGCTCGGTCATATCACGAAGAACAGCAGGGCCGCGAGGGCGCCGCCCGCGAGCGCCACGCGGACGCCAGCATACGGGAGCCGGGCGGGCGCACCGTCGAGCAGCCGCCGGCACCGGACCTCGATGTCGTGCGAGCGGACCCGCGCGAGCGGCTCGGCGAGCGCCGCGGCGAAGGGCAGCGAGCGCGGCACCCCGCTCGCGCCGGCCGTCGCGCGGTGCAGCTTGAGCAGCCCGCTCGCGAGCGCCAGCCGGTCGCCACACGCGGCGGCGCCGCGCTCGTCCGCGAGCCACTCCGCGTCGCGCGCCAGCGCACGAGAGACCACCTGGAACGCCGGGTTCCAGAACATCACCGCCCGGAGCCCCATGAGGACCCAGCTCTTGAGCGGGTCGCGACCCGCCACGTGAGCGAGCTCGTGGGCGAGCGCGGCTGCGAGCTCGTCGCGATCGAGCCGGGACAGCGTCCCCCCGGAGACGACGAGGGCCGGACGCCGGACGCCGGTGCAGAAGAGCACCGGCAGGTCGCGGCCGAGGAAGACGAGCGGCGGCTCCCTGACGCCGAGCGCCGCCGCGGCGCGCGGGAGCTCGGCGGCGAGGACGGCCGCGCTGGCGGGATCGGGCAGCTCGCCCGCCGGCGCGCGGCGGCCGCGGCCGCGCAGCACCGGCCAGAGGTCCATGAGGAACAGCCCCGCCCCCGCGGCCGCGAAGGCGGCGAGCCACCACCAGAACAGGCCGACGCCGAGGAGCCGAACCGTCTCCCAGCTCCGCGCGTCGAAGAGCGCGAGGTCCTCCCGGAACCCCTCCTCCCCGCGGGAGGGGAAGAGCGCGACGAGCGCCGGAAACAGGACCAGCGGATAGCCCAGCGCCGTGAGGCGTAGGGCCATCCGCTGGCGAGGTTCGCGCACGCCCCAGCTCCGCACCAGCGCCTCGACGAACAGCGAGGCGACGAGGGTGTGGAAGATGGCTTGCGCCAGGATGTCAGCCCACGACGCGCTTTCCACCGTGCCCCGGCGGCGCATCCCCGTGCCCGGCGTGCCCGTGCGCGTCCGGCGGCAGCCCGCCCTCGAGGCGCGCGAGCTCGAGCGGATGCTCGTGCACGTAGCGCTCCCTGCTCACCTTGCCGGTGAAGATCGACGCGTCGAACGGGAAGACGTCCGGGTTGAGGTGCGCGTTGAAGATGTGCCAGACGGTGATGACGAAGAAGGCCATGAGGCCCTCGTTCGAGTGGGCCACCTTCGCGGCCGGGATGATCTGGCCAGGGATGAGCGTCGCGGCCTTCACCGGGAAGAAGAGCATGAACCCGGTGACGACCATGATCACGTTCCCGGCGACGAGGCCCCAGTACTCGAACTTCTCCTTGTACGTGAAGCGATCGTACTGAGGGTGCTGATCCGTCATCCCCAGGTAGTAGCGCAGCTGCTGGATCGCGTCCTCGAAGTCCCGCTTGGTCGGGACCATCGAGAAGCCGATCTTGCGCGACAGGATCGCCGCGATGCCGCTCGCGAAGTGCACGATCGTGGAGAGGGCCAGCACGACCCCGAAGAAGCGGTGGATCCAGCGCGTGTTGTCGATGCCGCCGAACAGGTCGACGAACGTGTGCGCCCACCCCGTCGTGTAGAACTTCTGCGGCAGGCCGGTGAGGCACAGCGCCGCGAAGGTCGTCATCGTGACGAAGTGCTCGATCCGCTGCTTGAGGCTGAAACGGACGATGTAGTTGCTCATCGATTCACCACGACGCGCCAGAGGTGCAGCGCGATCTGGAGCACGAGCCCGCCCACCATGAACGGGATCATCAGCTTGTAGAAGAGCTGCACCGCCCAGACGATCGGCGCCTTCTCGGGCGTCGGCTCGTAGTGCGAGAGCCACGCCTTCGGGAAGCTCTCGCTCGCCCCCTCGTGGCACTTCGCGCAGGTCTTCTGGAGGTTCGCCGCCATCACGGAGGAGTTCGGGCTGTCGGACTTCTCGATGTCGTGCACGCCGTGGCAGTCGGTGCAGACGGCGGCGAGGCGCACGCCCGGGCCCTTCTTCTTGCCCTGCTGCAGGCTCGCGGCCATGCCGTGGAAGTCGGCGAGGTAGGTGTCGACGACCTTCGTCGAGAGGCCGTACCGCTTCATGAGCTTCTCGTCGGTGTGGCAGCGGCCGCAGATCTCCGGGGTCCGCGCCGCGAGCGCGCCGTCGCGCGGATCCGTCGTGTCGTGCGCGCGGTGACAGTCGGTGCAGACCGGCACGTCGGAGCTCGAGCCGGCCAGGCGGCCGTGCACGCTCCGCGCGTAGATGGCGGCCTCCTTGCCGTGGCAGCCCGAGCACATCTGCGAGATGCGCGCCCGAGGCTGCCCGGGCCGGGAGATGTCGTGAGCGCCGTGGCAGTCGACGCACAGGGCGGCCTTGTCGTTGCCCTTCGCCATCACGGCGAAGTGCACGCCGTCGAGCGTCTTCGTGTAGTTGGCGAAGTGGCAGCCCTTGCACTGCTCGTAATACGCGCGGGTGACCTCGCGACGCGTCTTGAACTTGAGCTCGCCGGTCGCGTGGTCGCTCGTCTTGTCGGTGTGACATTCGGTGCACCGGAGCATCTCGCCGTGCACCGACTTGGCGAACGCTTCCTGGTTCACGTAGAGCGACAGCTTCTCGCCACTCGGCAGGTCGTACGTCTGGTCCGGGTCGCTGTGGCAGCCCAGACAGTCCTCGGACTCCGCCGGGATTCCGGCCCAGGCCGGGGATGCGGCGAAAGCGACGAGGAGCGGCAGCAGAAATCTCTTCATTGGCCCCACCCTGGAGGGAGTCGTCACAATCCGTTGCACGAAACGGACGAGCGATTCCTACCAGGGAATCCGGGGGGATGTCCAACGGGTTTCAGCGCTTAAGCACGCGTAAACCCAGCAACATTCGACAAACGTCCACCCGGACGCGCCTCACGCAAAACTCGCCGGGATCGCACGCCTCCCCCGCCTTTTGCGCAATTCTCGCAAAATGCGACGAGACGGCGGGGGAGGTTTGACTGCAATCAACGCTGCATCACCCGAGAGCGCGGCCTGAACGGGGGCGTCGCACGGAGGTGGCGCCAGCCGGCGGTGGCGAGCGCCTGCGCGGTAGACGCAATCCCGCATACCGGCAGGAGAATCACGTAAAGTGCGCCCGCGGCGAGCACCCCGAGCGCGACGAGTGGCGTGACAAGAAGCCGCACGCCCTGACCGAAGAGACGTGCGGCACCGTGTCGCGCCATTTCCGGACCGTGAACCCTACCCGGGGAGTCCGCGAAAGAGATGCGGCCCGCGGTTGATTGCCGCACCATCGCGGAGCTCACACCGAGAGGAAGGCCGTCGCGAGCGCGCGCCAGCCGGACTCGCCGATGAGCCACGGCGCAGGAGCGACGAGCTCGCCTCCGTCCGCCGCGGCGAACCCGAGCTGGTCCTCGAGGAAGCGGTTCCAGCGCACGGCCTCGCGTCGCATCCAGCCCTCCGCAGCCTCGCCGCGCGGCAGCGAGGCCCACGATCCATCCGCGGGGGAGATCCGGACGAGCCACCCGCGCCCGTAGCCGTCTCGCTTGACGAGCGCGGGGTCGCGCACCACCGCCGCGTTCACGCCCGCGACGACGCCCGGCATCGGCGCGCGGACGCGCACCTCGCGGCCTCCGCCCGAGAGCGTCGCGATGGTCTCGCCGCGCGCGACCTGCGTCCCTGCCCGCGGCACCTCCACCGAGGACACCGCGGGGAGCAGGCGCTGCGCGAGGCCGTCGATGCCGAGCTCGAGGGCCCCGCCGATGCGCGGCTGGAGCCAGGTGTGGCCCGGCGCGTAGACGAGGCCCGGCCGGAAGAGCACGCCGGACACGCTGCGCAGCCCGAGCCGCCGCTCGCGCCGCCTCTCGATGGCGCGCATCGCGAGCGCCAGCACGACGGCAGGGACCGCGAAGAGCGCGATCATGGCGAGGAAGACCCCGAACCGCGCCACGATCCCGCCGAGGAACACGCCGACCGCCTGCAAGACCTCGAGCACCGCGGACATGACCCCCTCCTCGCTTCTTCGCGGCGCACCGCGCCGCGACCACCCCCGCCCCCCCCGGGCGCGCGCGCGCCCGGGGGGGGCGGGGCCCCCGCCCGCCCGGGCGCTCCCCCGACCGGCCGAGGATGCTGAACCTCCCGGCGTGGCACTCCACGCAAGCCGGCCTCTTCGCGTCGAGGTGGCTGTCGTGGCGGAAGGTCACCACCCCCGGGCTGTCCGCGCCCTGCGGGAGCTGCAGCGGCTGCGGCAGCCGCGGCAGGCCTTCGGCGAGCGCGCCGCCCGCGATGAGCGCCCCGAGCACCGCGCCGATCCTCATGAGCTTCGTCGTCGTCATGGCCGTCTCCGTCGCTAGGTGAGGAAGTGCTCGCGGGCGAGCCGCTCCCACTCGTCGCCGGCGAGCGCGTGGGCGATGCCGTGGATGGGCGTGCCGCCGTCCTGCAGCACGTGGGCGATCTCGGGGCTCATCCGCAGGGCGAGCCGCTCGCCCGCGTCCTCGAGGAAGTGGCGCGCGGGGCCGTCCGTGAGGAGCTGGCGGAGGTTCGCGGCGAGGCGCGACGCCTTCACCTTGAACAGCCAGCCCGCGCCGTACGGGTCCTCGAGGCCGTCCTTGCCGTCCCGGATCGCCGTGTTCACCGCGACGACCGTGCCGTCGATCGGGGAGAGGAGCGGGACCGTCCGGTCCGAGTCGCCCATCGCGAAGGCGGCCTCACCCTGCGCGACCCGCTCGCCGATGGCGGGGAGGTCGAGGCGCGCCGGGCCGACGAGCTTGTGGGCGAAGTCGTCCACGCCCACCGCGATGAGCCCGTCGTTCTCGAGCCGCGCCCAGGTGTGGCCGGGGTGCAGGTGCAGGCCCGCGGGGAGCTGGAACCACCCGGCGGTGGGCCGTGCCGCGCGCACGGCGGCGGGGCGGGCGACGGGACGCGGCGCGGTGACGGGGACCACCGCCTCCTTGGCGCGGCCGCCCTGCACGTACCGCCAGAACGGGATGAACATGAGCAGGTAGGCGACGGCGAGGCCGTACTCGAGGAGCTTGGCCGGGTAGATGCTCAGGAAGTCATGAGCCATGGCGTCCTCCCTCAGTGATGCCCTTCCGCGAAGCGCGGGTCTTCGCGGAGGATGGGCATGCGGTTCACGATCCACCGGAACGCCAGCACGCCGATGGTCACGAGGGTGATCGAGACGATCACCTCGCTCACCGACGGCACGTAGCGGACCGGCTGGTTCCAGTTGAATGCGACGATCGAGACGTTGAGGCGGTTCAGGATGATGGAGAGGACGCCCATCACGGCGGCGACCCGGACGAGCGTCACGTTGCCGTTCCGCGAGCCGTAGGCGAAGAGGAGCGCCGGGACGAGGACGAACCCGACGATCTCCACGAGGAACCACGCCCCGTAGCCGGTGGCGAGGTAGCCCCAGGCGTGCCCGTCGATGACCCCCTGCAGCTTGAGGAAGAAGTAGGCGAACATCACGAGCGCCCCCGCCTTCCCGAGCCCCAGCGTCAGCTTGTCGATGTCGACGTGCTGCCCGGCGACCTGGGAGTGGAACGCGCGGTGCGAGAGCATCGACTCGACGATGACCATCGAGATCCCCGCGATGATCGCGGAGATGAAGAAGAAGACGAAGATGTACGGCGTGTACCAGAGCGGGTGGAGCTTCGTCGGCGCGAGCAGGAAGAGCGAGCCGAGCGCGCTCTGGTGCATCGTCGAGAACATCACGGACAGGACCGTGAGCCCGATGAGCGCGTTGCGCATGACCGAGTGGAGCTTCTTCCAGCCGAGCCACTCGAACACGGGGACCGTGAACTCGAGGAGGAGCACGGTCGTGTAGCACATGACGCACCAGGCGACCTCGAACAGCGCCGACGCGGTGCCGTAGTTGAAGATCGCCATGACGATGTTCCACGGCCGGCCGAGGTCGGCGAGCAGCCCGATGACGGCCATCACGTAGCCGAGGAAGGCCGTGAGGATCGCCGGCCGCTCGATCGGGTGGTACGCCTTCAGCCCGAAGAGCTGGACGGTCGCGCCGATGGTGAACCCACCCGCGGCGAGCGCGATCCCGGTCATCATGTCGAACCCGATCCAGAGGCCCCACGGGGCGGTCTGGGACAGGGCCGTCGTGGCGCCGAGACCGGCGATGAACCGGTAGACGAGGATCGGGACGCCGACGACCAGGATGGCCGCGGCCACCGCGTTCGCGGGCGTGCAGCAGGAGCGGACGTACTCGCGCACGCTCATGCCGAGCAGGATCTTCTCGCGGACGAACGACGGGTGCGCCGCGACGGCGGCACCGGCCTGCGCGCTAGCCATGGCGGTCCTCCTTTGCGTTCTCCTGCGCGTCGCCCTCGACCGTGTCGCGGCGGCGCGAGAAGGCGTAGAGCCCCATCAGCAGCGGGGGCCACAGGGTCATCACGAACGGCGGGGCGCCCAGCGCGCCGGACACGAGGCTCGGGATGTCCTTCTCCGGGACGTCGGTGCGGAGCGCGAGCTTCTCGAGGTCGACGTCGGTGATGTACAGCCAGCTCGTCCCGCCGGCCTCGTGCTCGCCGAAGACGTGCGGCACGTACTTGCCGGGGTTCGTGTAGATGCGGGTCTTCGCGAGCTCGATGAGCTCCGCCCGGTGACCGAAGGTGAGCGCGCCGGAGGGGCACACCTCGGTGCACGCGGGCTTCAGCCCCTTCGCCTGGCGGTCCGCGCAGAACCCGCACTTCCGGACGCGCGGCTTCCAGCTGTCGTACTCGTACTTCGGCACGTCGAACGGGCAGGCGATCATGCAGTAGCGGCAGCCCATGCACTTCGACGGGTCGTAGACCACCGGCCCGGCCGGCGTCTTGTCCATGGCCCGGACCGGGCACGCGGACGCGCACCCGGGCGCGAGGCAGTGCATGCACTGCTTCTTCGCGAAGCGGACGGTCCCGTCCTCCTTCTCGGCGCGGTTCACGACGGTGAAGACCTGGGGGGCGGTGTCGCGCCGCTGCTTCATCACGTCGTCGCTCGCCGGCGGCGCCGGGAGCGCGTTCTTCTCGGCACACGCGGCCTCGCAGGCGCGGCAGCCGACGCAGAGGGTCGTGTCGACGAGCACGCCTGGCGTGTCCGTCCCCTCCGCGTGCGGCAAGGCCGCCGACGCCGACGCGGCGCCCGCGGCCCCTGCCGTCACTGCGGCGATCTTGAAGAACCCTCTGCGTCCGATCCTCATGGTGTCTCCGGGCAGCTCGAGGCGCCTAGCGGGCGGCGACGAGGTTCAGGGTTCCGAGCACCGCGACTCCGAAAAGCGCGAACACGAAGGCGAACATCATGGCGTGCTCCTTTCGATTCCTGCGGGGGTGGTGGCCTTCCCGCTTGGTCGCTAGAGCACGCGCCGGGCCATCGCCGCGGCGGGCGCGGCCGGAGCGTCGGTTCGGGATTGTTTACGCAGGGTTACTGCGGGGGCGCCGCGTCCACCCCTCGCCGCGGCTCCCCGCTCGAGCGGCGCCGGCCGTCGAGAATCTCGACGACCCGCAGCGGGGGCCGCTCGTATGGCGGGAACCTTCGCGCGCGATCACGCGCGGTTGCGAGCGATCGCGGGCGCGATGGCGAGTTACTCCACGGCCGTGGAGGGATTCAACGGCGCGCGTGGACGCCGAGACCTGCGCTCCCGCAGGAGACGGCCCATGCCCCGCGCGCATGCGATCCCGGGTGGAGGCGACCGGACGCGCGCGACCGTTCGTCGCGCGCGCGCTGCCACGTCAGGGGAGCGGGTTCATTCGCACCGCTCGCGCGAACGGGTCGCCAGGCTCCCGTTCGCCGCTGACGCAGACAGGGGCCCCGTCGACTCGACCGCAGATCCCGTGCGCGCGACGGAACGCCTCGACCTCTTGCGGACGGACCACGTAGATCGTCGCAGGATCCAGCCGCGCCCCGGAGACGGCGCCGTAGAGCTCCCGGCAGTAGGCCCCGGCGCGATCCGGATCGAGGCGCGCAGCGTACGCCCCGTTGAACGTGAGCCCGAGCCTGTACGCGACGTGCGCGAGACCGAGCTGCGCGTCAGGCGGCCAGACGGGCGGTCCGCACGCGTCCTCCGCCACGGGCTCCCCGCCCGCGTTGAGATAGGGCGGGTACATCGCGAGGTGCTGGTACCCGCCGCGCGCGAGCTCCCATACCTCGGAACCCGGGGGACGCCACGGCTCGGTCCCGAGCTGCAGCGGAACGGGAGGATTCACGTCCGCAGCCTGCACCGCGAAGGCGACTGCCAGTGCGCCCACGAGCGCACGTGGTCGCGTCCGCAGCGCGGTCGCGACCGCCGCGATCGCAGCCAGGACGATGAGGTAATGGAGCGGCCAGACGAACCGGCCAGAGGACCTGAACGTGCTCCCCAGCTGGGGAACGAGCGCGTACAGCCGGACCGTCAGGATGCGCTCTCCCGCGAAGGTGATCGCGTCCGAGAGCGCGAAGACGAAGAGGAGCAGCGTGACCGCCCCGATCGGCGCCGACCGCGCGAGCGCGCCGGGCGAGGGCCGTGTCCCACGCAGCGCGAGGGTGAGGCCGATCCCGAGGAGCACGAGGAGGAGCGCGCCCGCGCCGAGGTAGCCGAAGCCTTCGTACTGTCCGCCCTGGACCGGGAGGCTCCCGAGCACGCGTGACCAGCCCATCGGGTTCACGAGCGTGGCGAGATCGGCGGAGAAGAACCCGAACCCTGGCGCCTCGGAGCGCACGCCACTCCCGAAGAATCCGAAGAGGAGGAGCCCGGCGGCGGCCGCGACCGCGATGCCGGAGAGGCCGCCGAGGAGCAGCGCGGACCCGCCGAGGCGCTCCACGGCCACGAGCCGCACGACGAGCGCGGCCGCCAATGCCGCGGTCATCACCACGAAGTACGGGTGCACGCCCGCGCAGAGGAAGACGAGCAGCAGGACGGCCACGATGCGTCCACGCACCCGCCGGGGCTCGACCGACGCGAGCGCGAGCCAGAGCGCGACGAGGACGATCCAGTGGGCGGACAGGCTCGCGTGGCCGAGGCGATTGAGCAGCGGCGGCGACAGCGCGAACAGCGCGCCCCCGAGCGCCTGCGCAGCCGGGTGCGGCGTCGCGAGCTTCACGAGCTTCGCGCCGACGTAACCCTGCAGCGCGAAGGCCAGGAGGAGCCACGCGCCGACGTACTGGAAGTCCCGCGGGAGGAATGACGCCCAGGGCCTCAGGAGGATCGCGACGAGCGGGATCGAGTCGGTGAAGCCCAGCGTCGAGCCGACCGGGAACGGGTAGAAGGGGTTGGCCCCGAGCGGCAGGGAGATGGGCGCGGACCGGAAGAACAGCCAGCCCATGTAGTTCGCGCTCCAGTCGCCCGACATCAGCCAGCCGACGTGGGAGGGGTGGGCGACCGCGAGCCCCACCTTCGAAGCGAACCAGGCGATGCCGACGGCGGCAGCCGCGAGCGCGGGGCCGTGCGCGCGAGCGAGCGAAGCGAGCGGCGGCAGCGCGCGCTGCTCGGGTGCGCACGCGTCGATCGCGGGCCCGGCGATCTTCGCCTCCGATGGACCTCTCACGGCGGCGGGAGAATCGCCGCTGACCGCCCGGGGTGTCAAACCCACCTGCTGCCGAGCCGCGGGGGGGCGACCGAGCGCCGAAGGCTCGCGAGCGGGCGCCTACCCGCCCGCGCTCGGCTCGCTTCCTGGCGCGAGCTCCGCCTCCTCGCCGTCCCTGCGGAGCCCCCACTTCTTCATCTTGTTGTAGAGGGTCACGCGGTCGATCCCGAGGATGCGGGCCGACTGGCTCACGTTCCCGTTGGTGTGCGCCAGCATCGCCGCGACGTGCCGCCGCTCGACCTCCTCGAGCGACGCGAGCGTCCCGTGCCGGGGCGGCGCGTCGAGCTTGGTGGGGAGCCCGAGATCGGAGAGCTGGATGACGGGCCCCGAGGCGACGACGGCGCCGCGCTCGAGCACGTTCCGGAGCTCGCGCACGTTGCCCGGCCAGTCGTGCGCCATGAGGGCGCTCATCGCCTCGGGCGTGAGCCCCTCGATCCGCCGCTTCATCTCCACCGAGAGCCGCTCGACGAAGTTCTCGACGAGGAGCGGGATGTCCTCCCGCCGCTCGCGCAGCGGCGGGATGAGGATCGGGATGACGTTCAGGCGGTAGAACAGGTCCTCGCGGAACTTGCCCTCGCGGGCCGCGCGGCGCAGGTCGCGGTTCGTCGCCGCCACGATCCGGACGTCCACCTCGATGGGCTCGTTGCCGCCCACGCGATGGAAGCGGCGCTCCTCGAGCACGCGCAGCAGATCGAGCTGCAGCTTCGGACCGATGTCGCCCACCTCGTCGAGGAACAGGGTGCCGCCGTGCGCCGCCTCGAACTTCCCCTTTCGCCGCGAGATGGCGCCGGTGAACGCCCCCTTCTCGTGACCGAACAGCTCCGACTCGAGCAGGCTCTCGGTCAGCGCCGCGCAGGAGACCGCCACGAACGGTCCCTCCGTCCGCGGGCTCTCGGCGTGGATGGCCCGGGCGAGCACCTCCTTGCCGCTGCCGGACTCGCCGAGGACGAGGATCGTCGAGTTCGAGCGCGCGGCGGTGCGGGCGAGCTCGAACACGGACTGCATGGCCGGGCTCTTCGAGAGCAGGTCGCGGAAGCGGTACTCCTGCCGGAGCGCCTGGCGCAGCACCGCGTTCTCCCGCACGAGCGACTGCTGGGAGACGATCTTCTGCATCATGAGCGACAGCTCCTCGGGATCGAACGGCTTCACGAGGTAGTCGTAGGCGCCCATCTTCATCGCGCTCACGGCGGTGTCGACCGTGGCGTAGGCCGTCATGATCACGACGGCGACGTCCGGCTGGAGCTTCTTCGCCTCCTCGAGCACCTGGAGGCCGTCCATCCCCGGCATCTTCAGATCGACGATCATGATGGACCAGCGCTCTCTCTTGAGCGCCTCGATCGCCGAGCGGCCCTCGGGCATCGTCCCGACGGTGTAGCCGTCCTTCTCGAGCCAGCCGCCGAGCGACTCCCGGACGATCTCCTCGTCGTCCACCACCAGGATGCGGGTCCTCTCGTTCGCCATGGCTTCACGCTCCTTCGGAGACGTCGTCCAGGTGGCTGCGGCACTCGGGGCAGAGATCGACGCCCTTCGCGTCCACCTCGCGGACCGCGGGCGAGCGCGACATGACGCAGCGCTCGTGTCCGCAGTGGACGAGGCCGAAGGCGTGCCCGACCTCGTGCACCGCCTCCTTGGCGAGCCGCAGGGCGAGCAGCGCCCGCCCGCCGGGGCCGGGCTCGACGAGCCGCTTCAGCGACACCACCGCCGCGCCGCCGCCGAGCTGGGCCTCGCCGAAGACGTAGGTGAGGATGGGGATGAACAGGTCGCCGTCGGTGATGCCGAGCACCTTCCCGGAGCCCGGCCCGGACTCGCCGAGCCAGCTCAGGATCGGCGTCGTCCGGTGCTGCTTGCGCTTCTCGTCGTAGGCGTGGCGCGGCCGCTCCGGGGACTCCCAGAGGAAGACGGGGCGGCCGAAGGCGGCGGCGAGGTGGACGCGGACGTGCTCCATCAGCTCGCGATCGACCTCTCCCTCACCGATCCACCAGACGAAGATCGAGAGCATTCAGGTTCCCGGAGCCCGCGGAGGACGCCGCCCCTCGCCGTCCACGCGCGCTCACCCCGCCCCTCCCGCCGGCACGACCGGCGCGGCCGCGTCCTCCGCGGGGCGCGGCGGGATCCGCAGCGCGATGCGAGTCCCCTTCCCCACCTCGCTCGTGAGCTCGACCTTGCCGCCGTGCCGCTCGACGATGCCGTAGACGACGGAGAGCCCGAGCCCCGTGCCGCGCTCCTTCGTCGTGAAGAACGGGTCGAAGATCTTGGAGAGGTGCTCGGGCGCGATGCCGGGGCCGGTGTCGGCGAACGAGAGCTCCACCCACCGGCCGCCCTCCACGAGCGCGCTCTCGATCTCGAGCCGGCCGCTGCGCCCCATCGCCTCGCACGCGTTCATGATGACGTTCACGCACGCCTGGCGGAGCTGGCCGAAGTCGGCGGCGACCACGGGCACCTCGGCGAGGCGCTTCTCGAGCGTGATGCCCTGGATGTGGATCTGGTTCGCGAGCAGCTGCAGGGCCTCCTCCACGACGTCGTTCACGTTCACGTCCTTCACGGCCAGCGGCCGCTCGCGCGCGAAGTCGAGCAGGTTGCGGACGATGGCGCTGCAGCGCTCGGTCTCGCGCTCGACGAGGAGGAGGTGCTTGATGAGCGCGCGGCGCGTCGACTCGTCCGGGACGCCCGCCTCGAGCGTCCGCACGATGAGCTTCGCGAAGGTGAGGATGCCGGCGAGCGGGTTGTTGATCTCGTGCGCGATCGAGGCGGAGAGCTTGCCGAGGGAGGAGAGCTTCTCGTTCCGGACGAGCTGATCCTGCGCCGAGCGGAGCGCCGCCGTCCGCTCCTGCACCTGCCGCTCCAGGCTGTGCATGAGCGCGTCGAGGTCGCCCTTCGCCTTGCGCAGGGACCGCGTCATCTCGTTGAACGACGCGCCGAGGAGGCCGAGCTCCCCGCTCCAGGTGACGGGGATCTCGAGCTCGAGCTGGTCGCGGGCGACCCGGCGGGTCGCCTGGACGAGCGCCGCGACGGGGCGCATCAGGTGCTGGCCCGTGAAGAACCAGACGAACAGGCCGAGGAGCGCGGCGGCGGCGGCCGCGGCCGCGAGCGTGCGCCAGCGGAACCCGGCGGTCTCCTCGTCGAGGCGCGACAGCGACACCCCGACGTCGAGGACGCCGAGCACCTTCCGCTCGGCCGGGTGCGCGTGGCAGGCGGCGGTGGAGCAGGACGCCTCGTTGTAGATGGGGGTGATGATCCCGAGGACGCGGTGGCCGTTCGGGGTGAAGACGCGGCTCCGCTCCTTGAGGTCCACCCGGTGGAGCGGCTCGTCGGCGGCGTGGCACCCGGAGCACGCCTCCGCGTTGCGATCGACGCTGCGGCCGATCTCCACCCGCTCCGTCGAGTAGGTGATCCGCCCCTCTGCGTCCATCATGCGCACCATCTCGATGCCGGGCTGGCGCCCGATGTCCTGCATGATGAGGTAGGCGTCGCCCCGGCGGTCCTGGAGCATGGCGCGGTGGAGCGCGTTGCGGATGGTGTGGCTGAGGAGATCGGACTCCGCGACGACCTGCGACAGCAGGTGACGCTGCACCGCCACCTCGGCGAAGAAGAACGCGGCGACGACGCCCAGGGCGACGACGGCGATCATCGTGAAGAACCGGGTCGAGAGCCGCTGCTGCCAGGGAATGTCGAAGCCGAGGTCGCCGACCGAGCGCGGCGCGATCGCGCGCGCGAGCCGCTCGAGGGCGCGGGCGTCGTCGGAGGGCGGCGCAGGGCGCTCCGCGGGCCCCCGCTCGCCTGTCGGCGGCGTGCTCTCGGCCGGGTGCCCTGCGGCCCTGGACATCCTCCCCCTCCCGGAAGACCTCCGTCGCGACGCTCGCCCACCGATACGCCCGCGCCTGGGACGATAGCCTTGTCCCACATCAACACCGTTGCTTTCCGGCGCGCAATCTTTGGGGGTGGATTGCGCTGTATTGTCGCACCTTTCGAACGTGCGGGCAGAGTCGTCGAGCCGCCATCCTCCGGCGCGCGGCGAACCCTCGCGCGGGCGGCACGAGACTCGGGCGCGGCGAACGATGCGGCTGTCCATGCGGCCTCCGGTCGCACCCTGGGCCGCCCTCCCCAGCGCTGCGTCAATTGCCCCAGCGCAACGCAGCCGACGCCCCAGCCCGCGGCGGAACCCATGGAGATTGCAGGGTTCTCCCTCGCGCCCGGATGGCACGGGGGTCGCAATGGCCTGCGGCACCCAGGGGTTTCCACGGGAGGGGGCCGGGCTGGACGCGCGTGCGAGCGCTGGTCGCGCGCGTCCAGCCCCGCTTTTTTGCTAGTTTGCCCGGTCCCGTGACCCACCCTCGCGCCATCCTCCTCGTCCAGTGCCCCGACCGCCCCGGGATCGTCGCCGCGATCTCGAGCTTCCTCTTCCGCCACGGGGCGAACATCACCGACTTCGATCAGCACACCGCCGAGGAGGACGGCGGCGTCTACTTCACGCGGCTCGAGTTCCAGACGGACCGGCTGGACCTCCCGCCGGAGGATCTCGAGCGGGCGTTCGCCCTCGACGTCGCGCGCCCGTTCGCGATGGACTGGCGCCTCACCCTCTCCTCCCGGCGAAAGCGCATCGCGGTCCTCGTCTCGAAGCACGACCACGCGCTGCTCGAGCTCCTCTGGACCTGGAAGCGCGGCGAGCTCGGCGGCGAGGTCTCGCTCGTCGTCTCGAACCACCCGGATCTGCGCCCCGCCGTCGAGGCGTTCGGCGTCCCGTTCGAGCACGTGCCGAACTCGCGCGACATCCGCGCCGAGGCGGAGGCTCGGCTGGGCGCGCTCGTCGACGGGCGCGCCGACCTCGTCGTCCTCGCGCGCTACATGCAGATCGTCTCACCCGAGCTCGTCTCGCGCTGGCCGAACCGCATGATCAACATCCACCACTCGTTCCTCCCGGCGTTCGTGGGCGCGGACCCCTACCGGCAGGCGCACGAGCGCGGAGTGAAGATCGTCGGCGCCACCGCGCACTACGTCACGGCCGAGCTCGACGCCGGCCCGATCATCGAGCAGGACGTCGGGCGCGTGACGCACCGGCACTCGGTCGACGATCTGAAGCGGCTCGGCCGCGACCTCGAGCGCCGCGTCCTCGCGCGCGCCGTGCGGTGGCACTGCGAGGACCGGATCATCGTCCACGGCAACAAGACGGTCGTCTTCGACTGAGCGACGCCGCGCGCGGGCCGCCGGGTGCGCGAGCGGGCAGGCGGCAGGGACCGCGCGCGCGCACCGGGCGGGAGGGCGGGCCGGCGAGGAAGAGCCGGAGCATCTTCAGCGCGAGGAGGTCCGAATGCCCGCCCGGACGCTCAACCTGATGCTCGCGCTCTGGCTGTTCTTCTCGGCCTTCGCGTTCCCCCGCACCACGCCCTCGTTCACGAACGCGTGGGCGGTCGGGCTCCTCGCCGCCATCTTCGCGGTCCTGGGGATGACGCGGGCGAAGGCGCGCTTCGCGAACACGGCGCTGTCCGCCTGGCTCGTCGTCGCCGCGCTGGTCCTGCCGCAGCGCTCGCCGGCCGCGCGCTGGAACGACCTCGCCGTTGCGGCCGCGATGCTGCTCCTGTCGCTCGTGCCGGGCACGCTGTACCGCCGCGTCAGCGCGGGGACTTGAGCGCCGCGCGCTCGACGCCGACGCCCCGTCACGTCCCGGACGACGCGCGCGCCGCGGCGGGCGCGCCGGCCCGGCGCGTCTTCACGAGCGAGAAGATCACGGCCCCGCCGAGGAGCGCCACCACCACCGCGAGCGAGACGAGCGCGTGCACGTGGACCCAGCGCGACGCGAGCATCTTCGCCCCGATGAAGACGAGCACCGCCGCGAGCCCGGCGGACAGGTACTCGAAGCGGTTCAGGAGCTGCGCGACCGCGAAGTAGAGCGAGCGGAGCCCCATGATCGCGAAGATGTTGGACGTGAAGACGATGAAGGGGTCGAGCGTCACGCCGAAGATCGCGGGGATGGAGTCGAGCGCGAACACCACGTCGGAGATCTCGATGAGCGCGAGCGCGAGGAACAGCGGCGTCGCCACGAGCCGGCCGGCCTCGCGGAGGAAGAAGGCGTGCCCCTCGATGCGGTGCGTCGACGGGATGACCTTGCGGAGGACCTGGAAGGCCCAGCTCCGCTCCGGGTGGTGGTGCTCCTCGCCCTTGTGGAAGAACAGCCGCACGCCGGTGGCGAGCAGGAACGCGCCGAACACGTAGATGAGCCAGTGGAAGCGCGCGAGGAGCGCGCTCCCGCCCACGATCATGAGCGCGCGCAGGACGAGCGCGGTGAGGATGCCCCAGAACAGCACGCGGTGCTGGTAGGCCGCGGGGATCGCGAACGTCCCGAAGATGATGACGAAGACGAAGAGGTTGTCGACGGAGAGCGACTTCTCGATGAGGTAGCCGGTCAGGAACTCGATCGCCGGCCCGGACCCGAACCGCCACCAGACGAGGCCGTCGAAGGCGAGGGCGAGGCCGATCCACACCGCGGTCCAGCGGAGCGCCTCGCGCGTCGAGACGACGTGGTCCTTGCGGTTGAAGACGCCGAGATCGAGCGCGAGCATCACCAGCACGAACACGACGAACCCCGCCCACAGGCCGGGGGTGCCTACGCTCTCGATCATCCGCTGGTCTCCCGTGCCGCCGTCGCGCGGCCCCGCCTCTTCAATAGACGGCTCAGCCCCGCTCAGGATGAGAAAGTTTCACGGTGTCCGTTAGACTTTCCCTCACCATGGAGTGGCTCAACTACCATCACCTCTTCTACTTCTGGACCGTGGCCCGCGCGGGCAGCATCGCCAAGGCGAGCCAGGAGCTGCGGCTCGCGCAGCCCACCATCTCGAACCAGCTGAAGACGCTCGAGGGGAGCCTGGGCGTGAAGCTGCTCGAGCGGCAGGGGCGGCGGCTCGTCCTCACGGACGTCGGCCGCACGGTCCTCCGCTACGCGGACGACATCTTCCGGACCGGGAGCGAGCTGCAGCGCGCGGTGAAGGGCCTTCCGACCGGCCAGCGGCTCCGGCTCGTCGCGGGCGTGGTGGACGTCATCCCGAAGCGCATGGCGGCCCTCCTGCTCCAGCCGGCGGTGGACGCGCACCCGGACCTGACGCTCGTCTGCCGGGAGGGGCCGCTGCCGCAGCTCCTCGCCGCGCTCGCCCTGCACGAGCTCGACGTCGTGATCGCCGACGTGCCCGCCTCCGAGGAGGTGAAGGTGAAGGCCTTCAACCACCGCCTGGGCGACTGCGGCACGTCGTTCTTCGCGGCGGCGCGCCACGCGGGCCTTCGCAAGGGCTTCCCGCGCTCGCTGCAGGGCGCGCCCTCGCTCCTGCCGTCGCCGGGGACGGCGCTCCGCCGTGCGCTGGACGGCTGGCTCGACGGGCTCGGCGTTCGTCCCGAGCTCGCGGGCGAGTTCGATGACAGCGCGCTCATGATGGCTTTCGGCGAGCGCGGGCTCGGCGTGTTCGCGGCGCCGCGAGTGCTCGAGGAGGAGATCCGCTCCGAGCACGGCGTGCAGGTCGTCGGCCGCGCGGACGAGGTGCGCGAGACCTTCTACGCCATCACCGTCGAGCGCCGCCTGCGCCACCCCGCCGTGGTCGCGATCGCCGAGGCCGCGCGCGACGCGCTGTTCGGGGCCGCGGCGTGAGCCGGCGGCGCTACCCCAGGCTTTTCCGCAGTCTCGCGCCGACATTTTGAAATGGACTGGGAATGCCGCGGGCGGCATCAATGCCGCGCTGCCCGGAGGCATTGCCATGATGAACCAGTTCAAGACCGTCCTCTTGCTCGGCGCCCTCTCCGCGATCCTCGTCGGCGTCGGCGCGAGCCTCGGCCCGAACGCGTTCTGGCTGTTCACCGCGCTCGCGGTCGCCATGAACCTCGTCAGCTACTTCTTCTCCGACCGGATCGTCCTCAGGATGCACCGCGCCCGCGAGCTGCCCGAGGCCGAGGCGCCCCGGCTGCACGGGATCGTCGCGGAGCTCGCCGGGCGCGCGGGGATCCCGAAGCCGCGGGTGTTCTTCATGGACGACCCGCACGCGAACGCGTTCGCCACGGGCCGCGACCCGAAGCACGCCGTCGTGGCGGTGACGCGCGGGATCGTGGAGATCCTCGACGAGCGCGAGCTGCGCGGCGTGCTCGCGCACGAGCTCGCGCACGTGGCGAACCGCGACATCCTCGTGGCGAGCGTGGCCGCGGGGCTCGCGACCGCCGTCTCGCACCTCGCGAACGCGCTCGCGTTCACCGGCATGTTCGGGGGCGGGAGCCAGGACGAGGAGGGCGGCTCCCCCGCAGGCGGGCTCGCGCTCGCGCTCCTCGCGCCCATCGGCGCGACGCTCGTCCAGCTCGGCATCTCGCGCTCGCGCGAGTACCTCGCCGACGAGACCGGGGCGCGCCTCGCCGGGGATCCGCTCGCCCTCGCCGGCGCGCTGGAGAAGCTCCACCGGGCGGCGGAGCAGCTCCCGAGCGCCGCCACCCCCGCCACGGCGAGCCTTTTCATCGTGAACCCGTTCGGCGCGCTGACGGGCGGGCTCTCGCGCCTGTTCTCGACCCACCCGCCCGCCGAGGAGCGGATCCGGCGCCTGCGCGCGCTCGCGCAGACCGTCCGCGGGCCCGCCTTCGAGCCGGCCGGCGCCGCGCCCCGCTCGCGCCTCGTTCGCTGAAGCGACGGCTCGAGGTCTTCGCCGTGTCCCCTGCGCCCCCGCGGGCGGCCTCGCCGCCACCGCGGTGGCGCCCGGCGGCGCCCGAGGCTCGGTCGTTCGCGAGCCGGAGAGGGACCGATCGGATTATGAAGATGACATGACCGCACCCCAGGTGACCGTCTACACGAAGCGGAACTGCCCCTACTGCGTTCGCGCCAAGGCGCTCCTCTCGAGCAAGGGCGTCGCGTACGAGGAGGTGAGCGTGGAGGGCGATGACGCGCTGCGCACCTGGCTCGTCGAGAAGAGCGGCCAGATGACGGTGCCGCAGGTCTTCGTGGGCGAACGCTCGCTGGGCGGGTTCTCGGACCTCGACGCGCTCGACCGCGAGGGCCGTCTCGAACCGATCCTGCGCGGAGAGTCCTGAGGGCGGCGCGCGGGTCGTCGAGCCCGTTGACGGGCGGGTTCATCTCCTCCACAACAGGGGCTGCCGATGCCCCCTCCTACGCCCTCCAGCAGCGCGGTCCGTGGGGCCGCCGTCGCCGCGTCCGCCCTCGCCCTGCTCGGCGCGTGCGGCACGGTCTCGCCCTCACTCTACGTCTCGAGCCGGACGGCGCCGCCGCGCGACGTCGCTCGCGAGGTGGGCGCGCCCGCGCCGGCCGCGCCTCCCCAGCCACAGCCGCAGGCGCCGGAGCCCGTCCCCGCGCCGCGCTCGCTCGCCGACCTCGTCGACCTCGCGCTCGCGCGCGAGCCGGCGACCCGGGCCACGTGGCACGACGCGCGCGCCGCGGCCGCCCAGGCCGGCTCGCAGCGCAGCCTGTACTGGCCCTCGCTCGAGGCGACGGCCTCGCTCCTGCGCCAGCGCTCGGGCGGCGGCCCCAACCGCGCGTCCTCGACGAGCACGACCGCGGGCGCGAGCGCGAGCCTCACCTGGCTGCTCCTCGATCTCGGCGCGCGGGGCGCGCTCGTCGACGCGGCCGACCGGCTCCTCGTGGCGGCGCGGCTCGCCGAGCACGCGGCGGTGGCCGATCTCGTGCTGCAGGTGCAGCAGACGTACTTCCAGTACCTCGGCGCGCGCGCCCTCGCCGAGGCGGAGAAGACCTCCGTCCGTCAGGCGGAGACGAGCCTCGCCGCCGCGGAGGCCCGGCGCCAGGCGGGGCTCGCCACCATCGCCGACGTGCTGCAGGCGCGGACGGCGCTCTCGCAGGTGCAGCTCGTGCTGCAGCAGGCGGAGGGCCAGGCGCTCGCCCTCCGCGGCGCGCTCGCCACGCTGGCGGGTCTCTCCCCCACCGCCGAGCTCGAGGTCGGCGCGCTGCCCGCGGAGGTGGATACGGCGCGGGCGCGGCCCACGGTGGACGAGCTCCTCGCGCTGGCTGCGGCCCGCAACCCGGACGTCGCCCGGGCGCGCGCCCTGGCCGACGCGGCCGATGCCCGCGCCCGGGCGGCCTCCCGCGCCGCCTGGCCGACGCTCTCGTTCCAGGCGAGCGCCGGGCGCACCCACTACCTCGCGCCCGAGGGGCTCGACCCGACCACCTCGTGGTCCGCGGGCCTCGTCCTCCGCGTCCCGATGTTCGAGGGGCTCGGCCCCGCCTACGACGCGCTCGCCGCGCGCGCCACGGCCGACGCCGCGCGGGCGCGCGCCGACGCCGCCGGGCAGCGGGTCGCGCTCGACGTCTGGACGAGCTACCAGGGCCTCAGCAGCGCGGGGCGCCGGCTCGAGACCTCCCGCGACCTCCTCGCCTCCGCCCGCGCGTCCTCCGACGTGGCGCGTGGCCGGTACCAGGAGGGCGTCGGCTCGATCCTGGACCTCCTGAACGCCCAGTCCGCCCTCGAGACCGCCCAGGCCGAGAACGTGCGCGCGCGCTCCGACTATCTCGTCGCGCTCGCCCAGCTCACGCGCGCGAGCGGCCGCCTCGATCTCCCCGCCGCGGCGCCCGCGGCCCCCGCGCCGTCCGACCCGCAGGTCGCGCCGCCCGCGCTCGAAGGAACACCATGACCCCTCGCACCGCCTCCACCGCCGCGGCCCTCGTCCTCGCCGGCGCCCTCGCCGGCTGCTCGCGCGGCGACGCCCGCAGCGTGGCCGGGCCACGCCCCGTCCCCGTCCGCGCGGAGCGCGCGGTGGAGAAGGACGTGCCCGTCGAGGTGCGCGCCGTCGGCCGCATCGTCGCGAACCAGTCCGTCGCGGTGCGCGCGCAGGTGTCCGGGCCGATCGTGGCGGTGCACTTCACCGAGGGCCAGCAGGTGAAGAAGGGCGACCTGCTCCTCGAGCTCGACCGCCGCCCCTACGCCGCCGCGCTCGCCGGCGCGCGGGCGAGGCTCGAGCAGGATCGGGCCCGGGCGGAGAACGCGCGCGCCGACGCGAAGCGCTACGCCGAGCTCGTGGAGAAGGAGTACGTGACGCGCCAGCAGCACGACGCGGCCCGTGCGAACGCCGCCGCGCTCGACGCGACGGTGGTCGCAGACCAGGCCGCGGTGGACCGCGCCGCGCTCGACCTCTCCTACTGCACGCTCCGCGCGCCCGCCGCGGGGCGGACCGGGCGGCTGCTCGTGCACCCCGGGAACCTCGTCTCCTCCGGCGCGCAGGAGCCGCTCGTGACCATCGAGCAGGTGAAGCCGGTCTTCGCGGCGTTCTCCATCCCGGAGCGCCACCTCGCGGCGCTGCGTGGCCGCGTGACCGGCCTGCCGGTGCGCGTGCGCCCGGCCGGCGGCGACGCCGACGTCGAGGCGACGCTCGCCTTCATGGACAACGCGGTGGACGCCGCCACCGGCACGATCCTGCTCAAGGCGCGCGTCGAGAACGAGGACGAGGCGCTCTTGCCCGGCCAGGTGGTGGACGTGTTCCTCCGCATCGCAGAGCGGAGCCGCGCCATCGTGGTGCCGGCGTCCGCGGTCGCGTCCGGCCAGCAGGGCGACTACGCCTACGTCGTGAGCGCCGAGCGCAAGGCGGTGCTGCGCCCGGTCGTCGTCCAGCAGGCGGGCGACGCGGAGACGGTGATCGGCGAGGGGATCGCGGCGGGCGAGCTCGTCGTCACCGAGGGGCAGCTCAAGCTGCGGCCGGACGCGCCGGTCGAGCTCCTCGGCGAGCGGCCCGCGCCCGGGACCGGCGACGGCGGCGCGAAGGGCGCGGCGCGATGAACCTCTCCGCCCCGTTCATCCGGCGGCCCGTCATGACGACGCTCGTCATGGCGAGCTTCACGCTGTTCGGCGTGTTCGCCTACCGGAGCCTGCCCGTCTCCGACCTCCCCGTGGTGGACTTCCCCACCATCTCGGTGAACGCCTCGCTCCCCGGGGCGAGCCCCGAGACGATGGCCGCGTCCGTCGCGACGCCGCTCGAGCGCCAGTTCTCGAACATCGCCGGCATCAAGACGATGAACTCGTCGTCGAGCCAGAGCTCGACCTCGATCACGCTCGAGTTCGACCTCGACCGGGACATCGACTCGGCGGCGCTCGACGTGCAGGCGGCGATCTCGGCGAGCCTCGGCCAGCTCCCGTCGAACATGCCGAACCCGCCCACGTTCCGGAAGGTGAACCCGGCGGACCAGCCCATCCTCTACCTCTCGCTCACCTCCCCCACCCTGCCGCTCTCGGCGGTGAACCGCTACGCGCAGGACCTCGTCGCGCAGCGGGTCGCGACCGTCCCCGGGGTGGCCGAGGTGGCGATCTTCGGCGCGCAGAAGTACGCGGTGCGGATCCAGCTCGATCCCCGCGCGCTCCAGGCTCGCGGGCTCGGCCTCGAGGAGGTCACCGCGGCCGTCCGCAACGCGAACGCGAACCTGCCCACCGGCGTGGTCGAGGGCCGGGACCGCGCCTACACCGTCGAGGCGACCGGCGGGCTCCTCACCGCCGCCGACTTCCGCCAGGTGGTGGTCGCCTTCCGGGACGGGGCGCCGGTGCGCCTCGCCGACCTCGGCGAGGTGAAGGACGGCGTCGAGAACGACCGCGTCGCGGCGTGGTTCGTCCAGGGCGGCAAGGACCAGCGGAGCGTCACCGTCGCGGTGCGCAGGCAGCCGGGCACGAACACCGTGCGGATCGCGCGGGAGGTGCAGGAGCTGCTCCCGACGATCAACCAGCAGCTCCCGGCGGCCGTCGAGCTCAAGGTCATCTACGATCGCTCCGAGTCGATCCGCCACTCGGTCGGGGACGTGCAGTTCACGCTCCTCCTCACGCTCGTCCTCGTCGTCCTCGTCATCTTCCTGTTCCTCAGGAACCTGCCCGCGACGGTCATCCCGAGCCTCGCCCTCCCCGTCTCGCTCGTCGGCACCTTCGGGATCATGGCGGCGATGGGCTACTCGCTCGACAACCTCTCGCTCATGGCGCTCACGCTCGCGGTGGGGTTCGTCGTGGACGACGCCATCGTCATGCTCGAGAACATCGTGCGCCACATGGAGCGCGGCGAGGCCGCGCGGGAGGCGGCGTTCCGCGGGTCGAAGGAGATCGCGTTCACGATCCTCTCGATGACGATCTCGCTCGCGGCGGTGTTCCTCCCGATCCTCTTCATGGGCGGGCTCGTCGGACGGCTCTTCAAGGAGTTCGCGGTCACGATCGGCGCGGCGATCCTGGTGTCCGGCTTCGTGTCGCTCACGCTGACGCCGCTCCTGTGCGCGCGCTTCCTGAAGCCGCACGCCGCCGAGCGGCACGGCCGCCTCTACCGGAGCACCGAGCGCGCGTTCGACGCGATGCTGCGCTTCTACGACCGCGGGCTCACCTGGTCGCTCGCGCACCCGCGGTCGGTCCTCGCCTTCTCCGCGGCCGTGCTCGTCCTGATGATCCCGCTCTGGCAGGCGGTCCCGAAGGGCTTCCTCCCGAGCGAGGACACGGGGCGGCTCCTCATCAACACCGAGCCCGCGGAGGGGACGAGCTGGGACGCGATGGTGCGCGCGCACCGGCAGGTGGCGGAGATCGCGACCCGCCACCCGGCCGTCGAGCACGCGAACTCGACGGTCCGCAGCGTCTCGAGCGGCTTCGTGTTCCTCAAGCTCAAGGACGGCACGCGCGCGCACGTCGACCAGGTGATCCGCGACCTCCGCGGGGAGCTCGGCGCGGTGCCGTCGCTCCGGGCGTTCCCGATGAACCCGCCCCCCATCTCGCTCGCCGGCGGCGGCGGCCGCGCCCTCTACTCGGTGACCCTCCAGGACGCCGACACCGACGCGCTCTACAGGGCGGCGCCGGCCCTCGAGGCCCGCATGCGCGCGCTCCCGGCGCTCGCCGACGTGAACTCCGACCTGCGGCTCGCGTCGCCGCGCGTGACGGTCGCGATAGACCGAGACCGCGCCGCGGCGCTCCAGATCGCGCCGCTCGCGATCGAGGACGCGCTCTACACCGCCTTCGGCTCGCGCCGGGTCTCCGTCATCAACGCGCCCGAGGACCAGTACGACGTGCTGATGGAGCTCGACCCGGGCTTCCGCCTCGATCCCGGGGCCCTCTCCCTCGTCTACGTCCGCTCCGCGTCCGGGAAGCTCGTCCCGCTCGACGCCGTCGCGCGGCTGGGCCGCGCGGTGGGCCCGCTGTCGGTGAACCACGCCGGGCAGCTCCCGGCGGTGAACCTCAGCTTCAACCTCGCCCCCGGCCGCTCCCTCGGCGAGGCGATGCAGGGGATCGAGGGCGCCGCCGCGGAGGTGCTCCCCGCGACGGTCGCCACGCGGTTCCAGGGCACGGCGCAGGCCTTCCAGGAGTCGATGCGGGGCCTCGGGCTCCTGCTCGTGATGGCGGTGCTCGTCATCTACGTGGTGCTCGGGATCCTCTACGAGAGCTTCGTGCACCCCATCACGATCCTCACCGCCCTCCCCTTCGCCGGCTTCGGCGCGCTCGTCACCCTGCTCCTGTTCCGCACCGATCTCTCCATCTACGCCTTCGTCGGCATCATCATGCTCGTCGGCCTGGTGAAGAAGAACGGCATCATGATGGTCGACTTCGCGATCGAGGCGCAGCGCACGGGGAAGTCGCCGCGCGACGCCATCCACGAGGCGTCGCTCGTGCGGTTCCGGCCGATCATGATGACCTCGATGGCCGCGCTCATGGGCACCCTGCCCATCGCGTTCGGGCTGGGCGCAGGCGCGGAGTCGCGCCAGCCGCTCGGCCTCGCCGTCGTCGGCGGGCTCGTCTTCTCGCAGTTCCTCACGCTCTACGTGACGCCGGTGTTCTACGTCTGGATGGAGCGGCTCCGGGCCGGCCTCGGACGGCGCCGCGCCTCGACCCCGGGCGGCGTCGCGCCCGACCGCTCCGCCGCCGCCCCGCAGCCCTGACGCGCGCCCGCCCGGAGGACGCGCTCCGCGAGCCCGGATCCAGGGCGCCGCCGGGTCTGGCTCCGCGCCGCGCGCCCGCTCCCTCGCCCCCGCCGCGGGCCCTCGCGCGGGCCGCCATCGGACCCGCGCCCTACGTTGAAGTCCAAAGGGAGGGAACGATGAACAAGGACCAGATCAAGGGCAAGATCGAGGAGATCAAGGGCGACGTGAAGCAGCGGATCGGCGGCGCCACGAAGGACCGCTCGACGCAGGGCGAGGGCTGGCTGGAGGAGAAGAAGGGCCAGATCCGCCAGGGCGTCGGCGACCTCAAGGAGAAGGTCAAGCGCGAGGACGAGCGCGACCCGACCCGTGACCTCGACCGCGACGTCTGACGCGGACGAGCGAGCCCGTAGAGAAGACGGCGCCCCGGCGGCCATGAGCCGCCGGGGCGCTTTCCTGCGCGAGAGCCTTCGAGCGGCGCGCGCTCACCAGCCGCACTTCTGGCCCGCGTTCTGCGCGCGCAGCCACGCGCGCAGCGGCGCGAAGTACTCGAGCAGTGCGGACGCGTCGGCCTTCCTCGAGCCGGTCAGGGCGGCCATCGCCTCCGGCCACGGCTTCGACGCGCCGAGCTCCATCATCGCCTGGAGCCGCTTCCCCGCGTCCTTCGAGCCGTAGATCGAGCACTGGTGCAGGGGGCCCTTCCACCCGGCGGCCTCGCAGAGCGCCTTGTGGAACTGGAACTGGTACACGTGGGCGAGGAAGTAGCGCGTGTACGGCACGTTCGCCGGGACGTGGTACTTCGCGCCCGGGTCGAAGTCGTCCTCGGTCCGCGCCACGGGGGCGTCGACGCCCTGGAACTTGCGGCGCAGCTCCCACCACGCGGCGTTGTAGCGGTCCGGCGCGACCTTCCCGCTGAACACGTCCCAGCGCCACTGGTCGATGAGGCGGCCGAACGGCAGGAACGAGACCTTCTCCAGGGCCTTCTTCATCTGGAAGTTGATGACGCCGTGGTCGTCCTTCGCGACCGCCGGGACGAGGCCCACCTGCTTCAGGTAGCCGGGCGTCACCGAGAGCGCGATCGCGTCGCCGAGCGCCTCGTGGAACCCGTCGTTGGCGCTGTCCTGGTAGAGCACCGGCAGGTGCACGTACGCGCGCTGGTAGTAGTTGTGTCCGAGCTCGTGATGGATCGTGACGAGATCCTCCTCCGTCGGCCGGATGCACATCTTGACGCGCAGGTCGGCGTCGTAGGTCACGTCCCACGCGCTCGCGTGGCACACCACCTCGCGGTCCTTCGGCTTCACGAGCTGCGAGCGCTGCCAGAACGTGGCCGGGAGCGGATCGAGGCCGAGCGAGCTGAAGAACGCCTCGCCGAGCTTCACCATCCGGGTCGGATCGTACCTCTGGCGCTTCAGCGCCGCGTCCACGTCGAGGCTCCCCGCGCCCTTGTACGGCTCGACGAGCGGGTAGAGGTTCGACCAGTCCTGCGCCCACATGTTGCCGAGCAGGTGCGCCGGGATGGGCTTGCCGTCGGGGACCCTCTCCTTCCCGTAGAGCTTCTGGAGCCGGGCGCGGACGAAGCAGTGCAGGTCGTCGTAGAGGGGCTTCACCTCCGCCCAGAGCCGGTCGACGTCCGCCTCGAACTCCGCGGGCGGCATGTCGTAGTCGGCGCGCCACAGGTCGCCGAGATCGCGGAAGCCGATCTCCTTCGAGCCCTCGTTGCCGAGCGCGACGAGGCGCGTGTAGAGCGGCCGCATCTCGCGGGAGATCGTGTGCCAGCCGGTCCAGGCGTCGAGCAGCTCGGGGTAGCTGTGGCTCTTCGCGAGGACCTCCTCGAGCTCCTGCAGGTCGTGGCAGCGCGGCGCCGGCTTGCCGGGCGCGGGCGTGCCGCACCACTTGCCCTTGCCGTAGATGCCCTCGAGCTTGGCGGCGATCTCGGCGAGCTCCCGGCGGCGCGCCGGATCGCTGGGCGCGGGCAGCGGGGTGGCGACCTTGAGCAGGTGCAGCATCCGCGCGGTGTCCGCGTCCACGTCGAGGCCGTCGAATCGGACCGACGCCGCGATCGCGCCGGACAGGTAGGCCATCACGTCCTCGTTGAGGGCCGCGGCGTTCCGCTCGGTGTCGTCGGTGATGTAGGTGGCCTTGATCCAGTCGGCCGTCGAGGAGCGGATCCAGAGCCGCTTCAGCTCGGAGTTGACGCCGTCGACGAAGGCCCTCGCCTCGGCGGCGGTGGGCTTCCCGGGCGTCGCGGGCGCGACGACCACGGCGCGCGTGTCGGTCGCGGCAGGGGCAGCCGCCTGCGCGGGGGCGCCGGCGAGGAGACACGCTGAGAAGAGTGGGACGAACGGGAGGAGTCTCATGGGGCGCGGATCCTACGGGCGAGCCGCCCCCCGCGCCAGCGCGCGCACGTCACCCCGGGTCAGCCGAGCCGGGGCGCGCTGCCGCGCGCCCCTCACGGACCCAGGCGGGGTGCGCGCCGCTTCAGTGTGGCTGGCCGCCGCCGCGCCGGTCGTTCGCGAACATCCCTGCGAACGAGCGAGGCTCCTCGTGCAGCTTGAACAGAGGGCACTTCTCGCAGGACCAGCTGTCCCAGTCGAGCCTCACCGCGACGTCGAGGCAAGCGTCGTAGTGCAGGCAGTAGAGATTCCGGTGACCGGCCACGGTCGTCTCGGAGCGGATGAGCTGGGTGAGCGGGGTCGGGTTCGGATTGGTTTCCACCTGGGTGCTCCTGGTCTCGTTCGGAACAGGCATGCGGCCGGTCGATTCCCGGGCCGGGGCCCGTGCGGAAAAAGTCGTTCGAAAGCGCGCAACTTGGGGGCTACCCCACGAGGACGGAAGCCCCGATCGGGACGAACCGATGCGCGAATCGATGGTGCCTCCGGTATAACGGCGCTTTCCACGCTGTGCCGCTGACGGGCTCACTCCAACCGGTATTCGCTGTAAGTGTACGCATCGGGGGTCCGCGGGCCCTGCGACGAAGCGCCACGGAGGCCCGATGGTTGACGCACAGTGCATCGGTTGCGCGATCTCGCGCGGCCTTCATCGGGTTCCCGGCGGCCTCCTGCGGCGCGAGGGAGGCTTCGTCCTGCACGCCCTCGCGGACCCGTCGCCGCTCCGAGGCTGGCTCGTCCTGACGAGCGAGCGTCACGCCCGCGCCTGGTACGACCTGCCCGAGGACGAGCTCGCCGCGCTGGGGCCGCTCGTCGCGCGCGTCATGGCCGCACAGCGCGAGGCCCTCGGCGCGGAGCACGTCTACGCCTTCGCCATCGGTGACGTGCTCCGGCACTTCCACCTGCACCTCGTTCCGCGCTTCTCGGACACGCCGGAGCGGCTGCTGGGGCGCCGCTGCTTCGAGGGGCGGCCGGAGGACATGCGTCCCGAGCCAGACCTCGCGGCGGCGGCCGTCGCCGTGGCCGCCGCGCTCCCCCGCCGGCCCGCGGCGCGCTGAGCCGCTCGGCCGCCTGGCGGGCGCTAGCCCCCGCCGAGGAGGGGCGCGAGGCCGTCACGAAACGAGGGATAGGCGAGCGAGACGCCGAGCGCGGCGCGCGTGCGCTGCGAGTGGATGCGGCGGCTCGGGCCGCCGGCCGGGGCCGCCGAGACGGACGGCGCGATCCCGAGCCGGCCGCAGATCCACGCCACGACCTCGCGGCGCCGGGTGGGCTCGGCGTCGCTGCCGTGGTAGACGGTCCCGGGAGCGGTGCGCTCCAGCGCCGCGAGGACGAACGAGATCGCGTCCTCGCGGTGGCAGAAGTTCATCCACGCGTCGTCACCCGGCCCGAGCGCGAGCCGCCCCGTGCGCACCCGGTCGACGATTCCAGCCCGGCCCGGGCCGTAGAGTCCGGAGAGGCGGACCACCGCCGTCCGCAGCGCACCGGTGGACGCGCCGCGCACGAGCGCCTCCGCCTCCACGAGCACCTCCGCGCTCGCGCTCGCGGGCGCGGGCGGCGACCCCTCGTCGACGTCCGACCCGTCGCGCTGGCCGAACACGCCCGTGGAGCCGGTGTAGACGAAGGCGCGCGCGCCTCCCCGCGCGGCGGCGGCGAGGAGGGCGCGGTTCGCCTCGACGTACGCCGCCCGGTACGCCTCCACGCCGTCCGCGCCGGCGGCCTGGCAGGCGACGATCGCGTCCACCTCCGGGAGCCGCGCCGCGGCACCGCCGGCGGCGAGGTCGACCGCGAGCGGCTCCACCCCGAGCGCGCGCAGCGCCTCTGCGCGGGCAGGGTCGCGGCGGATCCCGGTCACGCGATCGCCTCGCTCGACGAGGCGGCGCGCGAGCGCCGTCCCGAGCCAGCCGCAGCCTGCGACGAGGACGTGCATGCGTCACCTCGCGGAGAGGGTTCGCGCCGATTATGACCGGAGGGCGGCGCGCGTGCAGCCGCTCCTCTCGTGGCGCGCGGGGAGGCGCATGGATCGACCGGCCCTCGTCGTCCTCGCCGGCCTGCAGGGGGCGGGCAAGTCGAGCTTCTTCCGCGCCCGCTTCTCGGCGACCCACGCTCACGTGTCGAAGGACCTCTTCCCGAGCGCCCGCGACAAGCGCCGCAGGCAGCGCGAGCTCGTGCACGCCGCGGCGGCGGCGGGGCTGCCCGTCGTCGTGGACGACACGAACCCGCGCCGCGAGGATCGCGCCGTCCTGGTGGAGCTCGCGCGCGCGCTCGGCCTGCGGCCGGTGCTGTACTGGTTCCCGCCGGACGTGCGCGCCTCGCTCGCGCGGAACGCGGGGCGCAGCGGGAAGGCGCAGGTGCCGAAGGTCGCGATCTTCGCCACCGCCAGGCGGCTCGAGGCGCCGGAGCCGGCGGAGGGGTTCGCGGCGGCGTACGAGGTGCGCGCCGCGCCGGAGGGCGCCTTCCTCGTCGTGGCCAGGCCCGAGCTCGCCGCCGGGTGAACGGCGATCACCCAGTCGCGAACCGCGAGCGGGTCGAACCTCCCAGGGGGCCACCGCGACGGCGGAGCCCTGAGTTTCAGGCGCTCGTGAGCGCCGCCGCGACGATCGCCCTCGCCTCCTCGAGGATGCGCGCGAGGTGCGCCTCGTCCCGGAAGCTCTCCGCGTAGATCTTGTAGACGTCCTCGGTGCCGGACGGGCGCGCCGCGAACCAGCCGTTCTCGGCGACCACCTTGAGCCCGCCGATCTCCGCCCCGTTCCCGGGCGCGCGCGTGAGCCGCGCCACGATGGGCTCGCCGGCGAGCGTCCGCGCCTTCACCGACTCCGGGGCGAGCTTCTTCAGGATCGCCTTCTCCGCGGGGGTCGCGGCGGCGTCCACGCGCGCGTAGACCGGCGCGCCGAGATCCGCCGCGAGGGCCTGGTAGAGCTCTCCGGGGTCCCTGCCGGTGCGGGCGCTCATCTCCACCGCGAGGAGGTCCATCACGATCCCGTCCTTGTCCGTCGTCCAGGTCGTGCCGTCGCGGCGGAGGAACGACGCCCCCGCGCTCTCCTCGCCGCCGAAGCCGATGGAGCCGTCGAGGAGCCCCGGCACGAACCACTTGAACCCGACGGGCACCTCCACGAGGCGCCGCCGGAGCCGCGCCGCGACGCGGTCGATGAGCGCGGACGAGACGAGGGTCTTCCCGATCCCGGCGGCGGGGCTCCAGGCCGGGCGGTTCCGGAAGAGGTAGTCGATCGCGACCGCGAGGTAGTGGTTCGGGTTCATGAGCCCGGACGCGGGCGTGACGATGCCGTGCCGGTCGGAGTCGGCGTCGTTCCCGAAGGCGAGGTCGAACCGGTCCTTCATGGCGACCAGGTTCGCCATCGCGAACGGCGACGAGCAGTCCATCCGGATCTTGCCGTCGTGGTCGAGCGGCATGAAGCCGAAGGTCGGATCCACCACCGGGTTCACCACCGTGAGGTCGAGGCCGTACTCCGCCGCGATCACGCTCCAGTAGTGCGCGTTCGAGCCGCCCAGCGGGTCGACGCCGACGTGCAGGGGCAGGCCGCGGGCGCCGTCGAGGTCGAGCGCCGCGCGGAGCTCCTCGACGTAGGGCCGCACGTAGTCGCGCACGTGCACGCTCGCGGCGCGGCGCGCGGCCTCGTAGCCGAGCCGCTTCACCCCGGCGTTCCCGGCCTCGAGGAGCGCGTTCGCGCGCGCCTCGATGGCCGCGGTGACCGCCGTGTCGGCCGGCCCGCCGTCGGGTGGGTTGTACTTGATGCCGCCGTCCTCGGGCGGGTTGTGGGAGGGGGTGATCACGATCCCGTCGGCGAGCCCCTCCGTCCGCCCGCGGTTGTGGCCGAGGATCGCGTGCGAGATGACCGGCGTCGGGACGGGAGCGCCGCCCTCGGAGATCACCACCTCCACGCCGTTCGCGGCGAGCACCTCCAGCGCCGTGCGCTCCGCGGGCTCGGAGAGCGCGTGCGTGTCGCGCCCGAGGAAGAGCGGCCCGGTCACGCCCGCGCGGGCGCGGTGCTCGCACACGGCCTGCGCCACGGCGAGGATGTGGGCCTCGTTGAAGCTCCTGCGCAGGGACGAGCCGCGGTGGCCGGAGGTTCCGAAGGCGACGCGCTCGGCGGGATTGGCGGGGTCGGGCCGCTCCGAGACGTAGCGGCGCAGGAGGTCCGCGACGTCGACGAGCAGGTCCTTCGGGGCGGGCTTGCCGGCGAGGGGATGGGGCATGGCGGAAATCTCGCACTCCCGCCGGTCTTGTCACCGTCACGGACGGGCCCGACAATGGACCGATGCGCCTCCCGGCGGCGGTCGCCGCCCTGCTCCTCTCGCTCTCGTCGCCGCCCGCGCGCGCGCCGGGGCCGCCGCCTGCGCCGCCCGCTCCCCGCGCCGGCGACGCGGCGCAGGGGGGCTTCCGGGTGCTCGAGCCCGGGCTCGAGCTCGGCCAGTTCGCCGGCCCGGCCGCCGAGGGCCGCGCGCAGCCCATCGCGATCGTGCGCATCGACCCCGCGCGCTTCGAGCTCAGGCTGCTCAACGCCTCCGCGCCCGGCGAGGGCAGCCTGCGCAGCGCTCGCGCCTGGGCGGCGCGCGCCGGGGCGGCCGCCGCCATCAACGCGAGCATGTACCAGCAGGACTACCGCACGAGCGTCTCGCTCATGCGCACGCGGCAGCACGTGAACCAGCGGCGCGTCTCGAGGGACCGCTCGGTGCTGGCCTTCGACCCCCTCGAGCGCGGCGCCGCGCCGGTCCGGCTCATCGATCGCGACTGCGACGACCTCGAGACGGTCGCGAAGGCGTATGGGACCCTCGTGCAATCGATCCGGCTCGTCTCCTGCGACCGGCGGAACGTGTGGGCCCCGTCGCAGCGGCGCTTCTCGGCGGCGGCGATCGGCATGGACGGGAAGGGGCGCGTCCTCTTCATCCACGCGCGGACACCCTGGCCCGTCTACGACCTCGTGAACGCGCTCCTCGCGCTCCCGATCGACCTGCGCCAGGCGATGTACGTCGAGGGCGGCCCCGAGGCTCAGCTCTACGTGCGCGGCGGCGGGGGCGAGCACGAGTGGGTGGGCGGATTCGAGCACCTGCCGCAGGCCGATAACCACGAGCCCTGGCCGGTCCCCAACGTGGTGGCCGCCGTCCGTCGCCGCTGAGCCCTTCGGTCCCGTCGGGGCGGCGCTCCCTAGGGGGCCAGCTCGGGCGAAGACGGGCCGATCCCGGCCCGCCACGCGTCCCCCGTTCGGCGCCTCGCTCGCCCGTGATCCGGGCGGGTGCTTCCTCGGACGATCGCCCGCCCCCACCCTCCGTGGGCGCATGCGGGACCTCGCCTGGATCCTCCTCCTCCCCCTCTCCGCCCTCCTCGCCTGCGGCCACGGCGACGCGGGCCGCGCGCGCGACGCCCGGGCGCGCGAGCGCGACGAGCTCTCCGCCCTGTGGAGCTTCTATCGCTACGCGCACGTGGAGCGCGGCCGCGTCGTGGAGCGCGACGAGGGCGGCATCACGACCTCCGAGGGCCAGTCGTACGCGCTCCTCCGCGCCGTGTGGGCCGGCGATCGCGCCACCTTCGACGAGGTGTGGCGCTGGACGCGCGAGAACCTCCAGGTCCGCGACGACCGGCTCCTCGCCTGGAAGTGGAAGGACGGCGTCCAGGATCGGAACGCCGCGACCGACGCGGATCAGGACAGCGCCCTCGCGCTCGTGCTGGCGTCGCGCCGGTTCGGCGAGGCGCGCTACCTCGAGGAGGCGAGGCGCCTCCTCGCGGACGTCTGGGCGCGCGAGGTGATCCAGGCAGGCGGGAGGTTCCTGCCCACCGGCGGGAACTGGGCGCCGCGCGAGCGCTACCCCACCATCCACGTCGCCTACCTCGCCCCCTACGCCTACGAGGTCTTCGCCGAGGTCGATCCGGCCCACCCGTGGAAGGAGCTCGTGCGCGGGAGCTACGAGGTCCTCCGCTTCCTCTACTTCGACAAGGGGCTCGTGCTGCCGCCCGAGCGGATCTGGGTGGATCCGCGGTCCGGCGCCCTGCTCCTCGAGAAGCCCGGGGGCGGCGCGCCCCAGGTCTTCGGCTACGACGCAGTCCCGATCTTCTGGCGCGTCGCGCTCGACGCGCGCTGGTTCGGGAGGCGCGGCGAGGCGGACCTGCGCGCCCGCATGCTCGCCTTCCCGCGCGAGGCCCTCCGCGCCGAGGGGCGGCTCCGCGATCGCTACACCCCCGGCGGCCGCGCGCTGTCGGAGCTCGACGGCCAGCCGCACATGGCCTCCGTCGCGGCCCTCGCGGCGGTGGAGGACCCGGCGCTCGCCGCCGGGCTGCGCGAGGGGAAGCTCGACTCGATCTTCGAGCGGGCGCTCGCGGGCGAGGAGACCCCTTACTACCTGCACAACTGGCTCTGGCTCGGGCGCGCGCTCGAGCTCGGCGTCACGCGCCGCTTCGACGAGCCGCTCGCGTTCCTGCTCGGGATCGACTGGAGCCCGTTCGAGGAGCGCTTCCCGCTCCTGCCGGTGCTCGCGGCCCTCGCGCTCGCGCCGCTCGCGAGGCGGTTCACCTGGGCTCGCGCGGGGCTCGTCGCGCTCGCGGTCGCCCTCTCCGCGCGCTACCTGGGCTGGCGCGCCCGCGAGACGCTCAACTTCGTCGAGCCGCTCGGGCCGGTCATCAGCCTGTCGCTCCTCGCCGCGGAGGCGTACGCGTTCTCGACCGTCCTCCTCCTCGTCGTGCAGGTCGGCGTCTCGCGGCGCCGGCGCGAGGCGCCCGCGGCGCTCGCGCCGGGCGAGAACGCACCGTCCGTGGACGTGTTCGTCCCCATCTACTCCGAGTCGCTCGAGATCCTCGACAAGACGCTCGCCGCCTGCATGGCCATGCGCTACTCGAGGATGACCGTCCACGTCTGCGACGACTCGCACCGCGAGTCGGTCGCGCGGCTCGCCGCCGAGCACGGCGCGCGGTACATCGCCGGGCCGAAGCGGCACGCCAAGGCGGGGAACCTCAACAACGCGCTCTCGCTCACGGCGGGAGAGCTCGTCGTGGTGTTCGACACCGACCACGTGCCGAGCGCCGCGTTCCTCGAGCGCACGGTCCCGCACTTCCGCGACGCGCGCATGGGCGTCGTCCAGACGCCCCACCACTTCTACAACCCCGACGTCTTCCAGCGCGCGTTCGGGACGGGCCCCGCCGTGCCGAACGAGGCGGACCTCTTCAACCACGCCATCCAGGCGGGCCGCGATCGCTGGGGGGGCGCGTTCTTCGTGGGCTCGGGCGCCGTGTTCCGCCGCGCCGCCATCGCCTCGGTGGGCGGCTTCAACCTGCTCTCCATCACCGAGGACATCCACACGAGCCAGAAGCTGCACGCGCGTGGCTGGCGCTCGGCGTTCGTGGACGAGGACCTCGCCGTCGGGCTCTCCGCCGAGAACGTGCAGAGCTACCTCGTGCAGCGGCGCCGCTGGATGCTGGGGTGCCTGCAGATCTTCTTCAAGGACAACCCGCTCCTCGAGCGCGGCCTCCCGCTCCGCCACCGCGTCGGCTACTTCGCCTCGCTCTGGTACTTCTTCTTCCCGCTGGCGCGGGTCGCCTTCTTCCTGACGCCGCTCTGGTACCTGCTCTTCCACCTCCACCCGCTCTTCGCGGACCTCCCCGTCCTCCTCGCGTACCTCGTCCCCCACCTCCTGCTCTCCACGCTCGCCGCGAACGCGCTCCTCCCCGGCTGGCCCCGGCTGCTGTGGGGGACCGTCTACGAGGCCGCGGTGGCCTTCCCGCTCGCCCGGGCGACCCTCGACCTGCTCCTGCCGAAGAGCCTCGGGTTCAAGGTGACGCCCAAGGGGATCGTGTCGGACCGCCGCCGGTTCGACGCGTCCTCCTCGCGGCTCACGATCGCTGCCGCGGCGCTCGCCGCGGTCGCGCTCGGGAAGGGTGCGTTCGAGCTCCTGGCGTTCGGGATCGAGGTCGAGGCGTACGCGTTCAACCTGTTCTGGGCCGGCGCGAACCTCGCCGCCGTGCTCGCGGCGCTCCTCGTCGCGTGGGAGCGGCCGCAGCGCCGCGAGGACGAGCGCGTGCGGCGGCGCGTGCCCGTGCGCGTCGAGGCGCCGGGGCTCGCGCTCTCCGCGGAGACGGTGGACCTCTCCCTCACCGGCGCGGCGCTCCGGCTGCCCGCGGGCGCGACCCTGCCCGCCGAGGTCGAGCTCTCGTTCGTGACGCCCGAGCCGCTGCGAGTGCGCGCCCGCGTCGCCTGGCGCGAGGAGGTGCAGGGGACGGCCCGGGCCGGCCTCGCGTTCGAGGGGCTCCCCGCGGAGTCGCGCCGCGCGCTCGTGCGGATCGCCTTCTCCGCCGAGGAGGCGTTCGCGGGCGCCCACGACGGGCGCACCCGCAGCCAGGTCGCGATGGCGCTCCAGCTCCTCGCCGGGATCGTCCGCGCGTTCCTGCCGCTCCGCGCGCGCCGTCGCCTGGCGCCCCGCCGCGGGACGCTGCGCGGGCTCGCGTGGGTGGGGGCCTCCCGGCGCGTCCGGGGCGTCGTGCTCGACACCTCGCCGGGGGGGCTCGGCGCGCTCTTCCTCGGGAGACCGCCGGCGGAAGCCCTGCCCGTCGTGCTGCGCGATGGCGTGCGCTGGGTGCGCGTCGCGCACGCACGCCGGGTGCTCCCGGGGCTGTGGCGCGCGGGGCTCGCCTTCCTGCCCGCCCCGCTCCCGGGCGGCGAGGCGCATGAATACCTTGCCGCCTAGAGAGCCCTCGCAAAGACCCGAGAGAGATCCAGCATGAGCCCCTCGATCCGCACCGCGATCATCGCGGCCGCGCTCGCCCTCGCGCCCGCGGCGCGCGCCGGCCTCGCCGAGTCCTGGTACCTGTCGCGCGGCCGCGCGAACATGCAGATCGCGAACTACGGCGCCGCCATCGAGGCGTGGCGCAAGGCGCTCGAGCTGAACCCGAACAGCCGCGAGGCCTCCCACGAGCTGTGCAGGGCGCTGCTCCAGAACGGCGAGACGGACCGCGCCGTCGCCGAGCTCGATCGCCACCTCGCGCGCTTCCCCGACGACTGGCAGCTCGCGTTCGAGCAAGCCCGCCTGCTGCAGTGGTCCCGGTACGCGTACCGCTCGAAGGACGCGGTGAGGTACCTGCGCATGGGCCTCGGCCGCCGGGACGATCCCGCGCGCCGCCACGAGCTCGCGCGGCTCCTGGGGCGCGACCGCGCCACCCTCGACGAGGCGCTCGCGGAGTACCGGACGCTCCTCTCGGGCGCGCCGGAGGACGCGGCGCTGCGCGACGAGTGGCTGAAGCTCCTGCTCTGGGATCGCCGCCACCGCGACGAGGCCGTGCGCGAGCTCGAGCGACGCCTCGCCGCGAGCCCCGGGGACGAGCGCGCCGCGCGCGAGCTCGCCCGGATCACGGCCGAGGATCCGCGCCGGGCGGGAGAGGCGGCCGGGCGCTACGCGGCGCTCCTCGAGCGCCACCCCGACGATCCCGATCTGCGGCTCGGCCGCGCCCGCGCGCTCGCCCGCGCGGGGCGGCGCGACGAGGCGCGCGGCGAGTACGCGCGCGCGCTCGCGCTCCGGCCCTCCCCCGAGACGAGGCTCGAGTACGCCGAGGTGCTCGCTGCCGATCCCGCCTCGGCCGACGCCGCCCGCCGCGAGTACGAGGCGGTCCTGCGCGAGCGGCCGCGCTCGCGGCGCGCCCGGGTCGGCCTCGCTCGGGTCCTCGGTGCGCGCCGGGAGACGAGCAAGGACGCCATCGCGGTCTACGAGACCGTGCTCGCCGAGGCGCCGAACGACGCGGAGGCGCACCGCGGCCTCGCGCACGCCTTCGCCTGGAACGGCGACGCCGACCGCGCCCTCGCGCACGGGGAGCTCGCCGAGCGGTACGGCCCGGCGCGCCCGGACGTCGCCGCGCTGGAGCGCTCGCTCCGCGTGGGGCGCGAGCCGGCCGCGGGCGGCGGCGCGCGGGTGCTCGCGCAGCCGGGCGGCGCGAGGCTCTCGCGGGTGGGCGCCTTCGTGTCCGGCGCCGCGGAGCCGACGCCATTCACCTCGAGCGCCGTCGAGGCGGGGTTCGCCGTCGCGCGCGGGGAGGCGGGCGCCGAGGCCTCGGGGGCCGACGTGAGGGTGCAGGGCGAGTGGCGCCCGTCGCCGGGGACGCGGCTCGAGCTGCGGGGCGCGCTCGACGGCGTGCGCCGCGGGGCCGCCGGACTGTCGGGCGGCGTGGCCCTCCAGCGCGCCACCGAGGACCGGCGGGCCTCGCTGGAGCTCCGGCGCGCCTCGCGCCTCGACTCCTTCCGCGCCTACGCCGGCGAGGGCGCCGGCGACGCGCGCGTGGGGGCGGCGAGCGACAACCTCGTGGAGCTTCGCCTGGCAGGCGGCAGCGCCACGCGGGTCGAGCTCACCGCGCGCGCGGGATCCATCTCCGCCGAGCGGATCTCGCCGGTCTTCGCGGCGGGCCTGGGCGCCCGCGTCGATCGGGCGCTCACGCGAGCCCGCGGGTTCGCGATCGCGGCGGGCGTCTCCGCGGACGCCCTCCACCACGCCCGCGATCTCTCCGCGACGAGCGACCCGCTGGACGCCGCTCCGGGCGTGTTCTCGCCGCCGCTCTTCGTCTC
The DNA here is from genome assembly GCF_022690745.1 of Anaeromyxobacter sp. SG64. NCBI lineage: Bacteria > Pseudomonadati > Myxococcota > Myxococcia > Myxococcales > Anaeromyxobacteraceae > Anaeromyxobacter > Anaeromyxobacter sp. SG64. The sequence goes on from NZ_JALCZB010000003.1 coordinate 149,814, forward strand.
GGCCTCGCCACGCCTGTCCGTGACCCGCGAGGCGGGCGCGCGCGGCTGGCTCTCGCTCGACGCCGGGCCCGCGCTGCAGGTCGTGGGCGGCGCGGGAGGTGGAGTCCGCGCCGGCGGCGACGCCCGGCTCGCGTTCGCGCAGCGCGTCGGCCAGCGGCTCCGGGTCGGCGGCGAGGCGCGCGCGGAGCGGGTGGCGGACGTGTACACGCGGCTCGAGGCGGCGCTCACCGCGTCGCTGCTCTTCCCCTGAGCGGCCGGCCATGACTCCGGCGCGCGAGGCGATCACGGCGAGCGGGGGCGCGGCGGCGCGAACCCTGCCCATGCCCGGCCACGCCCTCGTCTCGGTGCTCCGCCCCGGCCGGACGCTGCTCGTGCGGGCGGAGGCGGCCGGGACGCTCGCCGTGCTCCGCCGGGCGGGCGTCGGACGAGGAGAGCTCGAGCGCCGGGCGCGCGCCTGCGCCGGCGCCTCGGCGGCCGTGCTGGAGCACGAGGGCGCCGCACACCTCCTCCGCCCGTTCGTGCCGGGCCGGACGCTCACCGAGGTGCTCGCCGCCCCGCCGCCGGTCGCCGCGGCTCTCGACCTCGCCGGCGCGCTCGCCCGCGCCGTCCTCGTTCTGCACGGGCGCGGCCGCGTGCACGGTCGGTTGCACCCGGGCAACGTCGTCGTCGCGGCGGACGGGTCCGTGACGCTCGTCGACGCCGAGCTGCCGTTCCACCCCGATCCCGCCGATCCCGCCGCCGCCTCCGCCCTCGGCTTCGCAGCCCCCGAGCTCCTCCGCGGCGGCGCGCCGTCCCGCGGCGGAGACGCGTTCGCGCTCGCCGCGATGATCTACGCGCTGCTCACCCGTCGTCCGCCCTTCCCGGCCGAGACGCCGCTCGAGGCCATCCGCCGCGTGCTCCACGAGGAGCCGGTCCCGCTCGCCGTGCTTCGCCCCGATCTTCCCGCCGGGCTCGCCGCGGCGGTCACCCGCGGGCTCTCCCGGCGCGCGTGGAGACGGACGACCGCGGCGCAGCTCGCCGAGGAGCTCCGCGTCGTGCTGGGCAGCGCGAGGCTCGGGGAGCCGACCGCGAGCGCGGCCTCGCTCCCGGCGGCGGCTGCGGCCGCGCAGACGACGGGGCTGCACACCTCGACCTCGACCTCGACCGCGACCGCGACCGCGACCGCGACTGCGACCCGGACCCCGACCCCGACCCTGACCCCGACCCCGACCCTGACCCCGACCCCGACCCTGACCCCGACCCCGACCCTGACCGCGACCGCGACCCCGACCCCATCTCCGACCCCCGCCCATCGCCCCTTCCCGCCCGCCATCCTCGTCGCGCTCACCCGGGCGCCGGGCCTCGCTCGCGCTTTCGTCGCCTCTCCACGGCGCCTCACGCTCCTCGCCCTCCCCGCCCTCGCGCTCGCGGCGCTGTACCTGCCCCGGAGCGAGGCGGCGCTCGCAGGCGACGTCGCATCGCTCCTGAGGAGCGGCCGGCTCGCGGACGCGCGCGCCCGGGTCGACCAGGCCGCGAGGAGCCGGCCGGGCGATCCGCTCGTCGAGAAGCTCCGCGGCGACGTCGCGTGCGCCCGCGGCGCGAGCGGTGAGTGCCTGCGGCGCTACCGCGTCGCGCTCGCCGCCCGCCCGGCGCTGCGCGAGGACGCGGCGCTCCGCGAGAACGCCCGGAAGCTCCTCGCCGGCGCCCAGAGCTGCGGCTCGCGCCGCGCGGCGGCGGAGCTCCTCGGCGAGCTGCGCGACCCGGCGGCGCTCCCCGCGCTCGAGTCGGCGCGGCGCGCCGGCGGGCTCTTCTCCTGGTTCTGCACGGGCGACGCGATCGATCGCGCCATCCTGGCGACGCGACAGACGGAGCGGACCGCCGCGGACTGAGCACGGCTAGGCATATCCGTGCACGAGCCGCTGCTCCTCGCGGTACGGGTAGATGTCCACGATCTCCCCCTCCCGGATCCGCTCCTGGATGCCGCGCCAGTAGCGCCCGGTGAGCAGGTCCCCGTGCGCGTGGAGGAAGACCTCGCGCAGCCGCCCGGTCAGGCCGAGGAAGGGGAGCAGCTCCTCGGGGAAGATGTCGTTCTCCCCCACGTAGAACCAGGGCTCCCCGCTCGTCTCCTCGTCGTCGCCCGAGGCGGTGGGCAGGTCGCGGAACACGCAGTCCGTGACCCGCGTGAGCTCGTCGTAGTCGTAGAAGATCACGCGCCCGTGCCGCGTCACGCCGAAGTTCTTGAGGAGCAGGTCGCCCGGGAAGGTGTTCGTCGCGGAGAGATCCTTGAGCGCGCGGCCGAAGTCGAGCACCGCCTGCCGCGCGGTCCACTCGTCCGCCTCGCGGATGAACAGGTTGAGCGGCGTCACGCGCCGCTCCACGTAGAGGTGCCGCACGGCGACCTCGCGCGGCCCGATCTCCACGCTCCCGGCGCACTCCTCCCGGAGCTCGCGCAGCACCTCGGGCGAGAAGCGGTCCGCCGGGAACGCGAGGTGCTCGTACTCCTGCGCGTCCACCAGCCGGCCGGCGCGGTCGTGGCGGAAGACGTGCCGGTACTTGTCCATGACCTCGCGGCGCGTCGTCTGCTTGGGCGGCTTGAACTCGTCCTTGATGACCTTGAAGACGACGTCGAGCCCCGGGATCGTGAACACGCTCATCACGAGCCCCTTGTCGCCGCGCGCCGGCACGAACGACTCGCCGGTGGCGGCGATGTGGCGCGCGATCTCCCGGTACAGCTCGGTCTTGCCGTGCTTGTTGAAGCCGAGCGCGATGTAGAGCTCCGACACCCGCTTCTGCGGGATGAGCGTGGAGAGGAACGCCACCAGCTCGCGCGGTCGCTCCACCTCCACGTGGAAGTACGAGCGCGTGAAGCTGAACACGATCGAGACGTCCTCGGCGGTGAGGAGGATGGCGTCGAGGACCACGCCGCCCGCGCCATGGACCAGGGCCAGGACGAGCGGGGTCGTGAACCGCCCGCGCCGGAGCCGCCCGACGAGGTAGGCGCCCTTCCCGCGGTAGAAGACCGACGTCACCAGCTCGACCGTCTCGATCGGCTGGCCGTCGTCGAGCTCGCGCAGGTGCGCGTCGAGCTCGACCGCCGCGATGCGCACGTCGCGCTCGAGGTCCTCGTAGGGGACCGCGAAGGCGTAGGCGCGGAGGACGGTGCGGAGGAGCGCCTCGGTCGTGACCTCGCGCCGGAAGCTCCGATGAACGGGCACGCCGCCCTCGCGGACCGCCGGACCGTCGGCCGCCAGGAACTCGATGGCGGGATCCACGCCCACCGTGACGAACACACGCCGGGTGACGGAGTTGAAGAACGACTGCGCGATCTCCCGGTCCGGCCGCGCCGCCACCCGCGCCTCGTAGAGCTCCTTCATGCTCCGCCAGAGGGGGTGATCGTGCGCCGCCGCGCCGAGCTCGGCGCGCACCGTGCCGACGCAGGCGTTCACGAGCCGATCGCGGAGATCCAGCCGCTCACGCGCGTCGGCCTGGCCGCCGGCCCAGTCCTTCGCCTCGAACCGGCCGCGCGCCCGGGCGGTGATGCGCACCCGCTCGTCCTGATATGCCTCGAAGCTCGCCGCGATGGCGGCGGCGCCGGCTGCGGCGAGGGCGCCCGTGGTGGCGAGTTCGTCCGGCTGCGCCATATCCCTGGACGGTAACCGGGGCGTCGCCCCCCGGCGCGGCGCCCTCTGGGGTTCCGCCCGGCTCCGCGACCCGCCGACGAGGCGAGCCGCCTGCGACGACGCGCCAGCCGTCGCCGGGGCGTGCGGCAACCCTCCGTGGACGTTCAGAGCGGCGGCCGCGTACCCTCGCCGTAGCCGGTGAGCTCGACGTACCCCTCGCCCGCCGCGCGCCCGTCCGCGCCCGTGAGCCGGACCGGCCCCTCCCAGTACGAGATGCCGCCGGCCAGCGCGGAGCGGTTCTCCGCCCCGGCGACCTCCGGCGCCGCGACGAGCCGGAGCCCCTCGCGCGGCACCTCGATCCGCCAGCCGGCCGGGTACGTCACTCCGCGCGGGCTCCGCCAGGTCGAGAGCGCGGTGACGCTCCACTCCTCCGGCGCGAGCACGCGCGACGCGCCGCCGGGCGCGACGAGCGTCCCGTTCCGCCAGTCCACGCTCCCGTCCGCGCGCCTGAGGACGTACAGCATGAGGTCGCGCCCGTCCGCGAGCCGGAGGCTGAACCAGTCCCAGCCGACCTGCGCGGGGGCGAGCTGCGACGAGCCGACCTCCTGATCCATCCAGCTCTCGCCGCGCACGCGCAGCGTCTCCGCGCCCACCGTCACCGTCCCCTCGGTCGCGAGCCGCGTGTACGAGGCGTAGAGGCTCGCGTAGCCCTCCTGCGCCGCCTTGCGGCTGTAGCCGTTCGGCCCCTGCAGGACGAGGGGCTTCGACGGGCGGGCGACGAGGTCCAAGGCGATGCCGCGCGCGTCGTCGCGCATGGCGAGGTGGAACGCGCCGTCCTCGAGCCGCAGCGTCCAGCGCCCCGGAGTGCCCGCGGGCGCGCGCGCCCAGGCCAGGACGGGATCGGACGGCGCGCCGAAGCCGCCGAGGAGCGGCGCGGCGCGCCAGAGCACCTCCGAGAAGACGTGCTTCCCGGAGCGCAGGTCGGTCACCGCCGCGTGGCCCATCACCGCCTGGCTCGCCGCCCAGGCGGAGTCGAGCGCGGGCGGGTCCGGGGAGAGCCCGGCTCGGAAGAAGGTGAGCTGGTAGCCGAGCCGGCGCGCCGGAGCGTCCACGACGGCGAGCGTCCCCGTGAAGTACCACCACTCGTTCCGGTGGTCCGGGTGCGCGTGGTGATCGCGGGGCAGCTCCCAGCGATGCGCGGGATCCGCCGGACGCCACCCCGGCGCGCCGGCCAGCGCGACGGCGAGGAGCGCGGCGAGGGGGCTAGAGCGCATCGCGAGAGAGCTCCGCCGCCGGGGTGCGGCTCGCCGTGAGCGCCGGGTAGAGGCTCGCCGCGGCGGCGGCGGCGAGGATCGCGAGGGCCTGCCCTGCGAGCGCGGCCCAGGGAGGGTGGAGGGCGATGCTCCACCCGAAGAACGCAGGGTTCACCACCTCGACGAGCACGAGCGCGAGCGCGGCGCCGCCGGCCGCGCCGAGCGCGAGGCCGACGACGCCGATGCCGAGGCCGCGTCCGAGGAACACCGTGAAGAGCTGCGGACGCGTGGCGCCGAGGGCGCGGTACAGGGCGAGCTCGCCGCGCCGCTCGCGGGCGAGAACCAGGAGCGAGAGCGTCACCCCGGCGGCCGCGATGACGAGCCCCATCACCTGGAGGAGCCGGGTCACGGCGAACGTCTGCTCGAAGAGCGCGAGCACCTCCGCGCGGAGCGTCCGGTTGGAGCGGATCTGGAGCGCGTGGTCCCGCAGCGCCGCGCGGAGCCGGAGGACGGTCGCCTCGGCATCCGCGCCGGGAGCGAGGTACAGCGCGGCGTTCGACGGGGCGCCGGGCCCGAACAGGCGCGCGAAGGTGGAGAGGTCCACGAGCGCGGCGCCCCCCTCGGTGCCGTAGTCGCGGTACACCCCCGCGACGGGCAGCGCGATCTCGCCCTCGGGGCCGCGCACCGCGAGCCGCGACCCGGGCGCGAGGCCGGCCTTCCGCGCGAGCGGCTCGGAGACGAGCGCGGCGCCCCTCCGCAGCGCCGCCATCACCGCGGCGGGGTCTCCCGCGAGGAGCGCGAAGCGCCGCTCGCCGCCGGGCAGCGCGCCGTCGATCCCGGAGAGCGAGATGCGCCTGCCGGCCGCCTGGACCTGCACCTGGCGGAGGAGATCGACCGCGACGAGCCCCGGCGCCTGCCGGAGCCGCGCGACCACCTCCGGCGCGAGCGTCGCGTCGCTGCGCGCGCGCCGCCACGACGGCGTCGTGACGAACACGTCCGCCCGGAGGGTCGCGTCGAGCCAGCGCTCCACGGAGCCGCGGAAGCTGCCGACCATGACGGTGACCCCGGCGAGCATCGCCACCGCGACCGCGAGCGCCCCCGCCGCGACGGCCGAGGAGCCGAGCCTCGCCCCGAGCGTGCGCGCGCCGTACGCGACCCCGAGCCGCTGGGGCCGCCCGGCGCGGCCGAGGAGCCGGATGGCGGCCGGCGCGGCGAGCGGGACGGCGACGAGGACCCCGAGCGCGAGCACGAACGCGGAGGGCGGCCAGCGGCCCCGGAGCGCGAGGTGC
>NZ_JALCZB010000030.1:0-49547 GCF_022690745.1 Anaeromyxobacter sp. SG64
CCTCGTTCACTGGAAGCTCCTTGGACTCGCCGCCAAGCGAGGCCGTTGGTGTTTGGTCACCGAGGAGCTTCCACTTCCTTCTCAGCCTCCGCGAACTTCCGATTCACACATTCTTAGGGACACAACCCCGTCTTCTCTGCTCAACCACTCGAAAAGGACTAGCGCCTGGTCATGGGTCAACGAGAGCATGACCCCGGATTCGGTCTTCATCAGAAGAGCCTCCCGTTGGTGAGGACGCTTTCGACCTGCTCCGCCCCGAGCCGCCAGCCGCTCACGTAATTTCCAGCGGGGTCGGCAATGACGTTCAGTCCGGTCTGCGGGTCGAGATAGTGGGTGACCGGATTGCCTCGGTACGTGCCCGTAATCGCGCGAACACCGGGCCTGTTGATGTGCTGGTTCAGAAGACCCCACCCAGAGTTCCAGTATTCGGTCCGAGGGATCGCGCTTCGGCCCTGCACGGTAACCGCCCGGGGATCGACGTCTGGCGGGGCTGACCGGCCGGGCTGATGCTCCTCCGTTCACGACGGAGGACGGCATGGCCGAGCAGGATCGGACGCGGTGGACGAAGCTCGTCGCAGACTTCGAGTCGAGCGACCTGACGCAGCGCGAGTTCGCGACGGAGCGCGGGATCTCGCTCAGTCACCTGCGGTACTGGATCTACCGGCTCCGCAAGGAATCGCGTCCGCTCGTGACGGAGGCGGCGAAGTCGTCTGATCAAGCCCCCGCGCAGGGGAGCGCCGAGAAGGGCTCGCGTCTGCTGCCGGTGCGCGTGGTAACGTCCGCGGCGAAGCCGCGGACCACGGTGATCGCGGCGGCCCCTGGCGACGATCTCCTCGAGCTGGCCCTCCCGTCCGGCGTCCGAGTCCGCTTCCCCGCGGGAACGGATCTCAGGTACCTCCGGGCCCTCGCCGCGGCCCTGTAGCCCGTGATCACCATCCCGCGGTCCGTCCGCATCTTCATCGGGAAGAACCCGATAGACATGCGGAAGTCCATCGACGGCCTGATGAGCGTCGTCCAGGAGGAGCTCCGGCAGGACGCCTACTCCGGGCACCTGTTCGTCTTCCTCTCGAGGCGGGCGGATCGGGTGAAGATCCTCGCCTGGGACAAGGGCGGGTTCGTCCTGCTCTACAAGCGGCTCGAGCGCGGGCAGTTCAAGCTGCCGCACATCGGGCAGGACACGATGGCTGTCGAGATCGACTCGACGCAGCTCGCAATGCTGCTCGACGGGATCGAGTTCGGCCGCGTCCGACGTCCCGCGCACTGGGAGCCGCCGTCCCAGGCGGATCGTCCGACCAGCCGTCCCATGGACAAGCCGATCTGATTGTGATCGAACATGGTTGATGGGGAGCGGCGACCACGACTGCGAGTGGCGCGAGCAGGCCGAGAGCCTCGCCATCCAGCTCGACGCCGCCCAGAAGACCATCGCGGCCCAGGCGCAGACGATCCAGGCTCAGAGCGAGTCGCTCTCGACGTTGAGCGAGCAGTTCGCCTCGGTGAAGGACACCGTCGAGAAGCTCCAGCGGCACGTCTTTGGAAAGCGGTCGGAGAAGATCACGCCGCTCGCGACGGCGATCCGCGACCCCGCGCGCGCTGAGGCCGACCGCATCGCGGCCCTGCAGACCCGTCGGGAGAACGCGGAGAAGAAGCGCCAGCTCGTCACCCGCAAGATCGAGCACAAGGTCCGCGAGGACCAGAAGGTCTGCCCGAAGTGCGGCGGGCACGAGTTCTCGAAGCTCGGCGACGGCGCGATGAGCGAGCTCTTCGAGCTCGTCCCCGCCATCGTCGAGCGGCAGCTCCACATCCAGGAGAAGCTGCGCTGCAAGTGCGGCGAGACAGTCATCACGGCGGACGGGCCGACGAAGGTCTTCGACAAGGCGCGCGTCGGCCCGACCTTCATGGCGCAGGTCGCCGTCTCCAAGTGCGCCGACGCCCTGCCGCTCCACCGCCAGGCCAAGGCGTACCGCCGAGTCGGCGTGCAGGTGAACGACTCGACGCTCGGCGACTACTTCCACAGGACCGCCGAGATCACGAAGCCCATCTCCGACCGGCTGCTCGATGTGATCGCGGAGAAGGAGATCGTCCTCGCCGACGAGACATCGCACCGCGTGCAGGCGAAGGGGAAGACGCGGCGCTCCTGGCTCTGGAGCTTCATCGCAAAGGACGAGGACGAGCGTGAGATGATCGCGTACGTCTTCTCGCCGAGCCGCTCGAGTGAGACGCCCGACCGCGTGCTCGAGGGCACCGCGGGTAAGCTCGTCGCCGACGCGTACAAGGGATACGACCGCGTCACCTTGCCGGGCCGGCGCGTCCGGGCCGGCTGTCTCGCGCACGTCCGGCGAAAGTTCTTCGATGGCCAGTCGGTCGCGCCTGACGCCGCGATACAGGCGATGGTCTTCATCCTCGAGGTTTACAGGATCGAGCGCGCCGCACTCGATGCCGATCTCCTCGGCACGCCCGAGCACCTCGAGATGCGCCAGACCGAGAGCCGCGCGGTGATGGAGAACTTCAAGGCGTGGCTCGACGCCGAGCGTCCGCGGCACCCGCCGAAAGGACCGATGGGCGAGGCGATCAGCTACGCGGTAGGCCAGTGGGACGCGCTGACGCTCTTCCTCACCGACCCGCACCTTCCCATCGACAACAACGCCTCCGAGCGCGCGCTTCGTGTCGCCGCGCTCGGCCGTAAGAATTTCCTCTTCGTGGGCACGAACGAGGCCGGCGAGAACCGCGCTGGGCTCTACTCGCTCATCGCAACGTGCGAGGCGAACGGCGTGAACCCGGTCGACTACCTCGCCGACGTGCTCATCCGCGTGCAGACCCATCCGGCCTCGCGGATCGACGAGCTGCTGCCGTACCGGTGGAAACCTGCCGCCCCTCAGTGATTGCCTCGCGGGCGGAGGCCATGTACGCCTGCGGGACATGGCCGCGACGAAGAAGAAGATCTACCAGCTCAAGGTCACGCTCCAGGACACGGCTCCCGCCGTCTGGCGGCGGCTCCTTGTCCCAGCCGAGATGACGCTCGCGAAGTTCCACGCCGTCCTTCAAGACGCGATGGGGTGGACCGATTCGCACCTCCACTGCTTCGAGACTTGGTCGGGTCGCTACGGGATGTTCGGGATCGAGGAGGACGCCGACGACCTCAAGGATGAGCGAAAGGTGAAGCTTGCGGCAGTCCTCCCGAGCAAAGGGGCGCGCCTGCTCTATCGGTACGACTACGGCGACGACTGGGAGCACCTCGTGGACCTCGAGGACGTTCTCGAACCCGATCCTCGCCACCACTACCCGCTCTGCGTTGATGGGAAGCGCGCATGCCCTCCCGAGGACTGCGGGGGCACGACTGGCTACGAGGAACTGTGTCGCGTACTCAAGTCGCCGAAGGACGAGGAGCACGACAGCATCGTCACCTGGCTCGGCGGGTACTTCGACCCGGCGGGCTTCGACGCGAACGCCGTGAATCGGGCCTTCCGCTTCGGTCGGCGATAGCCGTTCGCAGTCAACACGTCGGCCGCCGGGCGGTTACCCTGCACGTCGCGGTCGCTGGCTTCAGTGCAGAAGCGGGCGCAGACCGCCGGAGGCGTGATCGTCGCGGTCCGCGATTCGGCCGGATCGTTCGCCCGACGGAACTCTGGGTCGGGCGTTTCGGGATCCCTTTGGTCACGACCGGCTTCGGCGAGGAGTTACGAATTACGCGTACTCGACGTCGTCGGCAAGATCGTAATCCGTGCCTAGCTTCAGGCGTTTGTCTTGAGAGGCGGATCTGTCCATCCTTACGTCGTGACCCGTGCGAAAGAGCGTGCCGCCGCAGCTTGGGCATGTCTGTGAATCGCTGCTGGGCAATGATACGCGCGAATCGTCGCGTGCTTGTTCGCCCACGACTGACCGAAATACACCGTCAAGGATCCATCCAGACCAGCCGCACGGGTTCTCGCCCAGCGCGCACACGGCGAATGCGAGCCAACAGAAGTCCGGCACTTCTCCGGGGCCGGACTCAATGAGCGTTTCAAAGCGCTTCGGAAGCTTCATAATAGGTGCTCAGGGTACCACGGCATTCACAGGAATAGTGGGCCATAGGGCCGGAAACAGAGACGGCGCGAAACGTACGACACGGTATATCACATAGCCGGCCCCAATCGTAGCTGCCGCTGCCTCTGCTGCCCGTAGGGATTCAGCCCGTTTGAGATCGGGCGAGCCCGGCAGCAGGTTCCCGTATCGGTCCCATCTGTTGTTCGAAGATTCGTCATCCCAGTGTCCGTCTTGCTTTCCCTTGCCACGATCGACACCTGTCCCGTGAGATCGATCGTCCCATGTCACTTTGCGATCACCCTTTCCTTCCCAGTAGCCTTCCGGGTTCCATTTCGGTTTCTTGCCCACCGCCTCCTCTGGCGGACCTTCATCCGGCCATTTGCCGGGCGGCGATTTTCCGGGTTTCCTTGCCTCGAACGTGGTTGGAATCCTAGACGCTCCATTAGTGCTCGTCGCGCGGACTGACGATGTCCCTTGCTCCCGACTGGACGGTGCGGCCGCAGGCTCATATTCCACGGAGCCCTGCTCGCTCTGAAGCGCGATCTGCTGCGCGAACTTTGCGCGGCTTGCCGTGTCCCCTGGGAATTGAGCGTCGTAGCAGGCGGTCACCGTCAAACGTCCTGTGTTGTTATCCCGCTCGACGACTCGCCACACGCTCCCATCCTGGATTATCGAGACCGTCATCGAAGGGGCGCTCTCAATTGCTGCGAGGCCCGTCGGGTCTGACGAGTTGACTGGGTCGCCGGCGACGTATGCGTACCTGAGGCGGTCGACAATGTCAGACTGTATAAACAATCGCGCCTTGGTGTCATAAACACGAGTCTTCAGATAAATGAGCGATCCGCTTAACAATAAAGCATTGGTGTAACCCAGCTCTGAGCGCGTCGCCTCGGTCTCGTTCGTTACTGCATCGAGGGCACCATATGCGTCGTAGCGGTACGCCGCCCCCACAACTCCGCCGCTGAGGCTCGTCGCGATCACCGTCCCGAGGCGCGTCCGGTAGTAGTAGAGCGTCCGCGACGGCTTCACGCTCGCGATCCGCGTCCCCGCGAAGACGACGTGGGCGTCCAGCTCGACCGTTGACAGTTGCGGCGTGCAGCTCGCGCCGCACCCCGGCGCGCCGCGCGCGGTGACCGTTGCGTACTCGCCGACATAGAAAACGAAGCGCTCGCCGATCTGCCGGTACAGGAGCTCGCCGCCTGGAGCGTAGTACAGGTTCTCGCTCTCTCCGGCGCTCCGCGTCACGGACGTGAGGTGGCCGAGGAGATCGTACGCGTACGCCGTCGTCCCAGCGCTCGTCGGCGGCACGGTACCGGACGACGTCATGGCCACGGCCCGGTCCAGCAGCTCTCCGGAAGACGTCGACGCGTAACCGTACCGCTCCGTCCAGGAGTAGTCCGTCCGCGCGTTCCCGCTCGATGCATCGCGAGTTGTGGCGATGCCATCGAGATTGCCGATGCCGTTGAACACGAACGCCGCCGTCCAGTCCTGCGTCAGGTCGCCCACCGTGCTCGTCGGTGTCGCCATCGCGTTCTGCAGCCGGCCGCTCGAGAGATACGCGTTCTGGTACCTCGTCCCGGTCGCCGCGTCCGAGTAGCTCGCGAGCTTCGCGCCGCGGTACGTCGCGTCCACCGCGTCGGTGCGGTAAATGTCCTTCTGCGCTTCGAGTGACGTCCCGACGCAGCTCACGTCGTTCGAGAACCGTTTGCACTCGCGAACGAGCGCTCCGCTGTTCGCTCCGTACACGCGCGCGCTCACCACGCGGCCGTCGTCCGCCCTCATCACGGGCACGCGCCCGAGCGCATCGTACGCACCGTAAACGTTCGTACCCAGGACGGCCTCGTAGATCTTCGCCGACGTCCCAGCGATGTCCGTCCCCCCGCAGTCTGCGCGGTACGAGCCCGACAGCACCACTGGGCGCCCAGCGGAGTCGTACTCGACCTTGTAGCGGAAGATCCGGGAGGCGTCGAACGGGTTCACGACGCAGGAGTCGAGCACACGGCCGTCCGCCCCGTAGGTCGAGTTCACCGTGAAGCGCTTCGACTGGCCGAGCGGCCCGAACCACTGGTCTCGGCGGGACACGCGCCCCGCGTCGTCGTACGCGTACGCGACGAAGGTATTGCCGTCTCCGTCGAGCGTCCAGGAGAGCTTTCCGGACACGAACGTGTAGTCGGGCCCGTAGCCCGTGTCGTAGTGGTTCTGGGCGAGCACTCGCTCCGTCGTGACGCCTCCCGGATACGTGACCTCGCGGACCTCCGTCACGCGCCCGAGACCGCCCGCCCCGTACACGTAGGCGATTCCTTCCTTTGTGTTGGGGTCCTTCGTGACGAACGAGAGCCTGCCTGCCTCGTCATACGTATTCGTCTGCGCGACGGTCGGGAAGTTCGCGTCCCAGGTCTCGACGACCTGTCCCGCGAGGTTGTACTTGATCGTGCTCACCGGGATAGGCGTTCGGATGCTCCGCGATGCGCCTTCGCGCCACGAAGCGACTTCCCTCCCCATCACGTCCCGCTCGATCCATGTGAAGTTACCGTCGCCATCGATCGAGCCGAGTTGCTCACCCCCAGGACCGGCGAGCGTCACGCGAGGCGTCGAGCCTCCGATCGCGTTCACGTCCGGGGGGATCACCTCCGTCGCGACGTAGAGGCCGTAGGTACCGCCGGAGATCGTTCGGATCGTCGTCCGGGTCTCCGTCGCGAGTCGGAACCGCGACGTGTTCGACGAGTCGGAGACGCAATCCGCTGCCGGCCCGGGCACCTTCCCGGCCGTGATGACCTGGTACGAAGTGCACCAGGCCGCTCCGCGTCGGGTGTAGCCGAACGAGGCGAGTTGGTCGTCGTACGTCGTGATCGTCCCCCGCACCACGGGAACGGCCCCGTCCACGGTGTAATCCACGAAGGATTCGCCGTCCGCATAGAACGGTTCGAGCGACGCGCGCTCACGGCCGGCTCCGTCCAGCACTAGAGCCTTTGAGACCTTGACACCACGGACCGCCTGGTTCACCTGGGCTGCGGCATCCGCGGCTCCGCCAGGCGCGCCGCCGAGGCGCTCGCGAACCTGGATGACTCGGCCCAAGCCGTCGCGGTACACGGTCGACTTCATCACGTCGTCGGAATCGGTGAATCCCTCAGTCGTGGAGAACGCCTTTGCCACCGCAAACCGGTACGTCTCGACTGCGCGAGGCATCACCGAGTCGAGGTAGCGCGTCACCTCAACGACGGAGGAGGTGCCGCTGGCGCGGGGGACATAGGCCGCCGTCGAGGCGTCGGTACTCGTAGCGAACGGCTGCTTCGACACCGCGACGGTCCGACCGAACGCGTCGTAGAGGTAGTACCGAGCCAATCCCGCCGAGGTCGTGCCTCCGCTCAGGTCACGGGTGACGGACGGCCCGACCGCCGAGATCCGGAGACCCGTCGGCTCGTCGTACTCGTACGTCGTGCTGATCGTCTTCGCGGAATCTTCGGTGGTCTCCTGCTTTACGTACAGCCCATAAGTAGCGTCATACGCCGCGCGCTTCGTGGTGGCACCCGTCGTCGTCGTATCGAGCTGCTTCAAAGGGCCGGCGTACGTGTACGCTATCCGGTTCGTCCTCCCCCCCTTTTCGTCCGGCGACCACTCTTCGATAAGGCGACAGTCGGTGTCGAACGTCTTGATCGCGCGGGTGAGCTCCTTCGTGCCGCTCCACCGAGATGTCGTCAGCTCGGCGGGAACGTTGACGCAGCTGGTCGCTCCGACGAAAGACTGCGTCGTGACAAGCGCCGGACCCGGCGTTCCGTAAAGGCTGGGCGTCGACACCACCCTCAGGAAATTTCCAGCGTCATCGACGTCGGCGCAATCCACGGCGGTAGTGACCGTGGCCTGCGTCGTCCCGAAGAGGTTCGCCTTCGCTACACTTTTCGGGACCACACGCACCGGGTAGTCGGTCGCGGACGGCTCTCCCGCGGCGAGGCAGTCCAGGCCCCTTCCGTCGCCGAGCCACTTGAGACGGTACTGGAATGAGTCTCGAGAAAACCACGCCACGTCGGCAGCAGAAGGGGGAGCACCCGCGTCGGAGGACACCGCCGGTCTTCCGAGCGCACGGTTCGAGGCGATGCCAAGCTCGACGAGCGTCGGGCGGCCCACCAGTGCGTGTGACACCGACCAGGTGGTGTGGCGAACGATCCGCGTCGTCTCGTTCTGGGACCATGACTCGCGGAACCCGCGATCATCGAACTTGGCGGGATCGTACCAGGCCTTCTCTCCCGAGGGATTCGCGTACCAGTAGTAAGTGGTGCTCTTCTCGACGTTGGCCCCGCTGACGGTCAGCGCGGAGACGACTGGCTTCAGCCGCGCTCGCGGAACCGCCAACGTGGTGGACGGCACGTACTGGATCGAGAACTCCCCGCCGTCGGGGACGACGACCTTTTGGAGGAGCATCGGCCGGGCGATGGGAAGCTCGCCTGCGCTCGGATCCAGAAGTGTCACCTGGCCGCGCATGGCCGAGACGCTCGGCGGGTCGAACGTCCGCCACAGGAAGTCCGGGATGCCATCGCCGTTCATGTCCGTGAACTCGCCGGCGTAGTTGAGCATCGGGACCTCTGCTGAACAGCAATCGTATACCCCTGAGTTCGGCGAACACGATTGGGAGCTCTTCCAGTCGTATACCCCACCGAGCGTACCGTCCCAACGAGCCCACTGTTTTCCATCGGACGTGGGTCCCACGACGTCCACGAGCGCACCGAATGCGCGCCCAGTATTCCAGGCGATCTGGCTCGAGTTCAATCCCCCGGCATTAAAGAAGTCGGGGCGGCCATCGCCATTGAAGTCCAGAAGATCGGCGGAACCGTAGACCTGATCGTCTACCGTGGCCAGCGAGCAAATCGACGAGTTGGCGTCAAGCCGGATATTGGGAGAGTCGCCATACCCACTGAACTGGCTGTCGTTCACCCAATATTGCGTGGTCCCGAAGTCGTTCACGTGACCGACGTTCAGCCCGACGATCCACATTCCCGTTGTCGTCCGGTAATTGGCCGAGCCCAGCGAGTTCGTATGGAAGGTACCCGGGTTCCGCACCGCGTCGGCGAGACCATCGCCGTTGATGTCGACCGCCGGCGTGGTGTCAGAACGAGTCGAGTACGTGTTCTGCGCGTCCAGCTCGAGCGGACAGCCGGGCAAGAATCTTCTCGCGGCAAAAGGCACGAGTTCTCCCGTACCGTTAGCGTTGAGTCTGGTCAGAGCAAAGGAGCAGGCACAAAACGGATACGCGTCCGCGTAGCACGGCTCGGCACTCGGCCGACCGTAATCCATCACGCCGTCGCCGTTCATGTCCGCGATGACTCTACACTCGATGGTTCCGGCGCCGCGTATGAGGTCCTGGCTCAACGGCGGGCAATACGCTGTGACGTCGAGAACGATCGGGCTCGAGGAGTAGGTCACCGTCGTCCCGCCGACCTGTCCTCGATAGATGCTGTGCATGTTCGCAGACCCGTTCAGCCACGGGTACACGATGTCGGGGACGCCATCCCCGTCGAAATCACGAAGATAGCCCCACGCAGGCGTTGAAACCTCCGTGTAATTGCTTGCGAAAGCTACGGTCGCGCCTCCGATCGGCGTGACGTTGCGTAGCCATAAGATTCCCGTTTGCCCGTTGCTGAGTGTTCCCCAGCAGGCAAAATCGACGCGCCCATCGCCGTCCAGATCGACAAGGGACTCCGACGGCTTGAAGCATTTCGGGACCAGGGGCAGCGCTCCGGGTTGCGACGCTTCGACCCCGTAGGAGCTCGCGATCGCGTAAACGAAGCGCGTGGGCGGAAGCTCGCCGGTGAGGTCGACGCCCAGCTGCGTGATGCGCGAGACGCTCGTGACGTCTCCCGCGCCCGCCGGTGTATACCGGACGTCGTACCCTCGGATCGTCCGCTGCGCGGCTCCTACGCCTCCCAGCACGCGAACACGCGTGAGGCGCGATGTCCGCTCAGCCATGTACGTGTAGGACGACTCGAGGTTGACAGCGCCGCCCGCTGCAGCTCTTGGCGCAGAGGGTACCGACGTTCCGGCCTCGTCGAGTCCGGTCCCGAACTCGAGCCGGACGGTCGTGGCGAACGTCGATGGCGCATTCGGCAACACATTGTACTGAATCGACACAGGGTCTTCCTTGTCGACGTCGAACCCGAACGTGACCACGTTGCCGTCGAGGTCCGTCACGCGCGTCAGGTACGTCCGATTCCCGAACACTCGATCGAAGAAGTACGTCGACCCGCTCGCGTCCCGCGCGGAATACGTCGCGCCCGACGACAGGGCTGTCACCTCGAAGAAGACGTCTTCTACCTCGGGGCGGAAAACCGTCTGCACATTGAATGGAACGAGGAGCTTCCGGTTCTTTCCCGACACGAGCCAGGTCGTGCTCCGGCCCGGGACGGCTCGCGTGTCGCGCTCGATGTAGACCGACGTGAGCGTCCACCCGTGACCGTACCCCACGTCGCGGTTGTCCGCGCTGGAGTACACGAGCGCGAGCTCGGGTTGGTAACGACCTCGCGCCTTCGGCAGCTCGAAGTCATACGCGTAAGAGAGGTCGCCGGTGCTCTCGACGACGGTCGGGCCAGCGTTGGCGACGGAGACCATCAGGACCAGGGCAGCCGCAGTCGAAGTCATCTCGCCACCTCCACGATTGCGCAGACGCGCTCTTCCAGCGCAGCGGCGCACACCCGCGCACGCCCATTCTTCCTGGCCTGAAATAGTCCCTGCCCGGCCGACGCGAGCACGCGAGGAGCGGTGGACGACCACGCAACGCGCTCGCCTGCGTTGCCGCCTTCGAGCCGGAACAGGCGCACGTCCCCAGGTCGCATGCGCGCATCGGCAGGATTCAGCTCCAACCGGACTGCCTTCTGAACCTCGATCTCAGCCTGTGCCTCGGCGTCGCCGTATCTGGCCAGGACCGTTACCGGACCGGCAACACCCGTCGCATACGCGACGCCATCGCGAACGACGAGGCGCTCGGGCGAACTGGTGATCCACGTGGCGGCGCTCGCGGGTAGACGTTTTCCGGAGGACACGTCCGTGAGCTGAAGTTCGAGTGTGCCTCCGCGCTCGATCCTGGCTCGCCCGGGCGATAGGTCGATGGCTTGTGCTGGAAGTACTTCCACGTCGAGCGTGGACTTCCCGCTCACAGCTTCGATGCGCGTTCGACCTTCACGGAGCGCGATCACGGACCCGTCATCCTGGACAACGACCACTGACGAGTCTCCCACTCGTATCGTGTCCGGCGATGGTCTGCTGGGCAGCGTTGCCGGGAGACGAACGGGGACGTTGAGGGTGGTGATCAGAAGCGACTGTTTCGTGAACACGACGTGGGGTCTATCCGCCCAGGCCTCGCCAACCCGGGGAGCGCTCAACTCCCGTGCGCGCTCCGCTTCTTCGTCGCGGGGAGAACGGCCACAGGCCGCAAAGACGATGACCATCGCAATTGCGAGGCGACGAGACGGCGCCGCAACGAACATGTGTGCTCCTGCGGGGACGAGGTTGGCCGAGGACTCACTTATCGGGCGCAATTGATTGAACCTGGGTCTCCGCGGCTACTGGCATGACGCGATACAGGGCTGTCCCGCCACGCACACCAGCTTCTTGATCACGCGCCCATACTTGTCGTAGCAGAAGTACGTGCCCGCGACGCAAGCGCCGCCGCTCGCGTCCGAGGTTGCGGCGGTGTGACTCACGCCCGAAGTCGGGTCACATGAGTCCCACGTGCACGGGTTTCCGTCGTCGAGCGTCACCTGCGTGTGGCGGACGGTTCCGTTGGCGGGATCACAGGTGTCCGTCGTGCACGCGTTCCCGTCATCCACAACGGGTGGTGCGCCGGCAACGCACGATCCAGCGGCGTTGCACGTCTCGAACCCGTTGCAGGCATCGTCGTCCGAGCAGGACGTGCCGGGAGTCACAGCGATCCCTGACGTGCAGCATTTCGACGTGACGGCCACGCCGGTGGCGCAGCACCCGTTTGTCAGCGCTGAGTGCGTTACGATCCCTGTGGAAGTGTTGCAGGAATCCGCGGTGCAGGGGTTGCCGTCGTCGACGGTTTTCAGCGTGCCGACGCACACGGCCGATGCGTTGCAGACATCGCTCAGCGTGCACGCATTGTTGTCGCTGCAACTCGACCCCGTCGCGGCGACATGCGTAACGGCGCCGGTCGCGGTATTGCATCCGTCCGTCGTGCACGCGTTTCCATCGTCCACCACCTTCGCTGTACCGACGCACTGCCCCGACGCGTTGCACAAGTCGTTCAGCGTACAGGCATTTGCGTCATTGCACGCCTGCCCCGTCAGCGCTGCGTGCGTTACGACCCCGGTGGAGGTGTTGCAGGAATCCGCGGTGCAGGGGTTGCTGTCGTCGACGGTTTTCAGCGTGCCGACGCACGCGGCCGACGCGTTGCAGACATCGTTAAGCGTGCAGGCGTTGTTGTCGCTGCAGCTCGACCCCGTCGCGGCGATGTGCGAAACGACGCCCGTCGCAGGATCGCAGCGGTCATTCGTGCACGCATTCCCATCGTCCACCGCCTTCGCAGTTCCGACGCACTGCCCTGACGCGTTGCACGCGTCGCTCAGCGTACAGGCATTCGCGTCACTGCATGCCAAGCCCGTGGCTGCAACGTGACTGACGCTTCCCGTCGCCGGGTCGCATGTGTCATTCGTACATGGATTTCCGTCGTCGATTGGCTTTGGAGTCCCGACGCACTGCGCGGAAGCGTTGCAGGAGTCATTGAGGGTGCAGCCATTATTGTCGCTACAGGCCAGACCGGTAGCAGGTGGGTGAGTGACGCCGCCGGTCGCCGGATCGCATGTGTCGGTCGTGCATGAGTTTCCGTCGTCGATATTCTTGACCGGATGCGTGCATTGCCCATTCGTCCACAGATCATCCGTGCACGCATTGCTGTCTGCGTAGCATGCGTGACCTGCCCCCCGACTCTAGACGGCTAGCTTCGTGAGTCCGGTGATACTGCGAGCAAAGCCGTTCGGCGTCTGGTTGTCCAGCGAGCTGTGCGGCCGCACCTCGTTGTAGTCGATCCGATAGGCCTCGATCTTCTTCCGAGCGTCGTCGAGGCTGAGGAACCAGTTCTCGTTCAGGCACTCGTCCCTGAACTTCCCGTTGAAGCTCTCGATGTAGCCGTTCTCGGTCGGCTTGCCCGGCCGGATGAAGTCCAGCTTGATGCCCTGCGCATAGGACCAGGCGTCCACGACGTGGCTCGTGAACTCGGTGCCGTTGTCGACGCGGATCAGCTCCGGCTTGCCGTGGAGCTCGACGACGCGCTCGAGCACGCGCGCGACGCGTGCTCCTGGGAGCGAGTGGTCGACCTCGATGACGAGGCACTCCCGCGTGAAGGTGTCGACCAGGTTCAGCGTCCGGAACTGGCGCCCGCTCGCGAGCGAGTCCTGGGTGAAGTCCATCGTCCACTGCTGCCGCGGCCGCGTCGGCGGCGGCGGGAGTACCCGCACAGACGCGGCGATGCGCTTGCGCTTCTTCTTCCTGACTGCCAAGCCTTCCGAGCGGTACAGGCGGAAAACGAGCTTGTGGTTCACGTCGTGGCCCTCGCGCTTCAGCAGCACGTGGAGGCGCCGATAGCCCCAGCGCGGTCGCTGTGCGGCGAACGCCCGGAGCTTCTCCCTGAGTTCGACGCGTTCCGGGCGCCGCCCTCGGTAGTAGTAGGTCGCCGGCGCGAGCCCGACGACGCGGCAGGCCCGCCGCTTGGTGATCGCGAACTCCGCCCGGATCGCTTCCACGCCGAGGCGGAGCGCGGCGGGCCCTACCATTTTTTTCCGAGGAGGTGCTGCAGGGCCTGCTTGTCCAGGGTGAGGTCTGCGACGAGCGTCTTGAGCTTCCGGTTCTCATCCTCGAGCGCCCGGAGCCGCTTCGCCTCGCTGACCTCGAGGCCGCCGAACTTCGCCTTCCAGCGGTAGAAGGTCGTCTCCGTGATGCCGAGGCGGCGCACGACGTCCTGCACCTTGGCGCCCGCCTCGACCTCCTTCAGGACCTTGATGATCTGCTCGTCGGTGAACTTGCTCTTCCGCATCCGTCCTCCACGATCAGTAGAGGACTCACGCTTCGACCCGTCCAGTTTTCGGGGGGCAGGTCATGCGCACGTACACGAGCCCCACAGATTGGAGTTCCAGATCGGGTCGGCGCCACAGGTCTGGTTAGCGTAGACGCAGCTCGTCAGCGTGCAACTGCGGGTTGCGCCAAGCGTGCACGACGTCCTGCATACACAGTCTTCCCAATAACCGTCGAGACACGTCTGCTGCGCGGAGTCACACCCTGGTATTGCGCAGGACCTCGTGGAACCGTTCGGACAGATTGCGTCGACAAGGTATGCCAACTGTACGGCAATCAGGGATGCAATCATGTCATCCTCGCGCTCGGTGCGCCCCGATGCGGCCGATCCACGATTAGTGGTGACACTCCTTGTACGTGTCGCGTGTTCTGGAGTCAAGCGAGCGCAGGAAGCGATTTCGCCGACGGTGATGTTTATTGCGTGACGCCGGTTCGGACCCGAAGTGCTAGGGCCGGTCGACGACTCAGGAATCGCTTGTCTTGATGCGAGCGGCACCAGACCGACCGCGCCCTGAAGCGCCGGCAAGTGCTGCCGCTGGCGCCGACGGCGAAGGGCGAACCGCCGGCTATTGGCACCGGCCGACCGCGCCGCGAACGACCCCCGCCCGGGAGTAGCGCCCCCCACCCGCCTCCGAAACGACGATGCTCCGGACGGCCGAGCGTCGGCGCCCGGGGTCTGGAAGATGCCTGACGAGCGATCGGTGCACGACGTGTGGGCGGTGGGAGCGGCGTACGAGGCGTACGTCGGCCGCTGGAGCCGGCTCGTCGCGCGCGAGTTCGTCGGCTGGCTCCGCGTACCGCCTCGCCGGCGCTGGCTCGACGTCGGGTGCGGCGCGGGCGCTCTCGTCGAGGCGATCACCGAAGGTGCCGAGCCGAGCGCGGTGCTGGGGATCGATCGCTCGACGGGGTTCGCCGCGCACGCACGCCGGTCCGTGAAGGACGCGAGGGCCGCGTTCGGAGTCGGGGACGCGCAGGCGCTGCCCGTCGCATCCGCCCGGTTCGACGCCGTCGTCTCCGGGCTCGTCCTGAACTTCGTGCCGGACGCGTCGCGCATGGTCGCTGAGATGGCGCGCGCAGGACGGCCGGGGAGCACCATCGCGCTGTACGTGTGGGACTACGCCGCCGGGATGGAGCTCATGCGCCGGTTCTGGGACGCGGCGAAGGAACGGCATCCCGAGGCGGCCCGCCTCGACGAGGGCGATCGCTTTCCCATCTGCGCGCCCGCGCCGCTCCGGGCGCTGCTCGACGCGGCGGGACTCTCGGGCGTCGCCTCGCGCGCCATCGACGTCCCCATGCACTTTCGCGACTTCGACGACGTGTGGTCCCCGTTCCTCGGCGGGCAGGGCCCGGCGCCGGCGTACGTCATGTCGCTCCCGGAGGACGACCGCGCCGCGCTGCGCGAGGGGTTCCGCCGGATGCTGCCGGTCGAGGCGGATGGATCCATCCTTCTCACCGCTCGCGCATGGGCCGTGCGCGGGTCAAAGGCGGGCAGGAGCGCGCGTTGATTCGCGACCATCGGGGCGCCACGAACTGCCCCGCGTCCCGCTGCTTCCTCGTGCGCGAGGCGACCGCCGCGGTGCCGCAGTCGCCCCGCTGCCAGGCGCGCCGCCCGCGGGGTGACGCTCGCGCGGCCGCGGCAGCGCCGCCCCTCGGAGGAGGCGGCGCTGCGCGCGTCCGCTCTCAGCGGATCAGCCGGTCACGCGGCGGCGGCGCCGCAGGAGCGGCAGCGCCAGGCCGAGGAGCGCGGCGGGCGCGGCGGCCGCGCCGCTCGAGCCGCAGCCACCGGAGCTCTTCTTCACCGTGTCCGTCGTCGGGGGCGGAGGAGCGGGCGGCTGCGGCACGGAGGCCGTGAGCGCCGCGGCGCGCTCCGCCGTGTAGCCCATCGCCGCCCAGTGCGGCTCGTACTGCGGCGCGCCGGTCTCGTCGTAGACCTCGATGAGCTGCTTGCCGAAGAAGAACGCCGACTGAGGAGAGTGGCACTCGGCACAGCCGGCCGAGCCCCACGGTCCGGGCTTCAGCGTGGGGCTCAGCGGATCGCGCTTCGGCACCACGTTGTGGTTCACGGCGAAGTCGTGGCTCTCCGCCACCGGGCTCTCGAAGGACTGGGCCTCGCCGCTCGCGTCGAGGAACCAGACGTGCGGCGCCTTCACGAGCACCGCCTTCGCGGTGACGATCGGCGTCGTGCCGTCCACGTCCGTGGCGCTCGCGATCGCCTGGAGGAACGCCTTGATCTCCGCGCGGGTGTTGAGCTCCGGCTTGCCGTCCCCGTCGTCGTCGGCGAGCGCGAGCCCCCCGACGTACGGGTTCGGCGGCGCGCCGGGCGCCGGCGTCGCCACGGTGCCGGTGAGCGCCTTGCGCACGAGCCGCAGCGGGATCGGGCGGATGCGCGCGTCGAGCCCGTCGCCCGACAGCCAGTCGCCGAACCACGCCGTGAGGAGCGGCTTCACGGTGACGAGCTTCTGCGCCGCCATCGACGGCCCCTTCCACGGCCGGAGCGAGGGGTACCAGCGCGTGAGGTACTCCGTGTGTGGCTTCCCGGTGGCCGGGTCGACCTCGGCCGCCGCCGCGACGAGCTCGGGCAGGTCGCGCGACGGGTCCAGCGGATCGCTGCCGAGGAGCTTCTTGCCGCCGCCGAAGGTGGCGCTCGAGAGCACCGGCGTCTGGACGCCGGTCGAGACCATGTCGAGGAACACCTCGGGGATCTCGGTCACGTCCGCCGAGCTCGCGGCATCCTGCAGATAGCGGATGTGGCAGGCCTGGCAGGCGAGCTTCTCCAGGTGGATCGCGGGCAGGTCCCCGTGGGCCACGGTCGGATCCGGCGCGGACATGCCGGCCGGCGCGCGGCCCTCGAGGTGGCAGCCGGCGCAATCGACCATGCCGCCGTCGAGGTCGTCGCGGACGGAGCCGATGACGATGTCGCCCTTGGCGATCTGGTGGTCCGGGCCGGCGGGGTGGCAGTCCACGCAGCCCAGCCCCGCCGCCTTGTGGACGTCGGTGTCGGCGGTCCACGAGCGGCCGGACTTCTTCCGGTCCGGCGTGGCGTGGCAGAGCCGGCAGTTCTCGTCGCGCACCTTGCGCTCGAGGAAGGTGCCGACGTTGTCGAGCGTGAGCGCCGTGGTGCCGTCCGGCTTCACGCCGCCCGCGGCGTAGTCGATCGTCACGGTCTGCGCCTTCGGCTGCGGCGGCGCGGGCGTGACGAACGTGACCTGCGCGAAGCCGAGCCCGGCCGTGCTCGCCGCGGCGAACGCCGCGACCGGCTGGCCGCTCGCGTCGGTCAGCGCGGCGCCGGCGCCGAGGGTGCCGGTGCGGTTCTTCCAGCTGTAGCCGGGCAGATGGCACAGCAGGCAGTCCGCCTCGGCGACGCCCGTCTTGTTCCAGGCCGCGGCGCCCTTCGCGCCGGTGGCCGGGTTCACGAACCCGTAGTCACCGTCGAGCTGCGGATCCGCGGGAGGGCTGGCGGAGCGGCTGTGGCCGAACACGCTCCCGTCCCAGTAGCGCTGACCTTCGCGGTCGTAGGCGAGCGCCGCGCCGCCCGGATGACAGGCGCCGCACTGCATCGCGAAGAAGAAGGAGGTCTTGTCCATCTCGGTCGAGCTGCGATTCGTCTTTCGAGCCAACTGGCTCGAGTCGGCCGACGGGGGTCACCACTTGCCGTACATGCCGTCCGAGAGCTTCCACCAGGCGCCCGTGCCGATCCCGTAGGTCTGGCCCGCGCCGATGTCGCCCGCGAACGTGTCGGAGACCTGGAGGTCGCCGGCGGCGTTCGTGCGGCCTTGCTGGAAGTGGTAGCCCTGCGTGATCGCCCCGAAGTCGTGGCAGCCGCCGCAGCTCTTCTCGGAGCTGTACGGCCGCGCGCTCGTCGCGACCGGCGTGCCGGCCGCGTCCTTGAGCGTGATGGGGAACGGGTGCGCCGCGTACCCGAGCCCGGGGAGCGCGAGCGCCGCCAGCAGGCCGAGCGCGCGGCTCGCCTTGTGAAGCGTGAGTTCCATGATGAGGACTGCTCCTTTCGATTCGCGCCGCGTTCCGGCGCGCCGGCGGGGCGTTCCGCAAGAGACGCGCCATCGAGGCGCGCTCCCGCGGCATACGGCCGCACGGCCAAGTACCGGGCGCGTATCGGGTTTCCGACCGATGCGGCGACCGCGAGCGGTCTGTTAGTCTCGCCCCGTTCACCCGCCGTTTCCGGTGAACGTTCCCGCAACGCCCCCGGATCCGATGACCTCGACGCCGCCCCTCCCGTTCCTCGGCCTCGGCAGCCTGGAGATGCTCCGCGCGCTCGCCGACGCGCTCCCGGACGCGCTGTTCACGACCGACGAGGAGGGCCTCGTCACCTACTGGAACGCCGCCGCCGAGCGGATCACGGGCTACTCGTCCGACGAGGCCGTCGGCCGCCGCTGCTCCATCCTCGCCGGGGACGCCGTGCGGGGCTGCATGTGCGGCGTCGGGCCGCTGCTCTGTGGGATCGAGGCCCGCGGCAAGAGCACGAAGTGCTGCACCATCCGCACGAAGGACGGCCGAGACCGGCTCATCGTGAAGAACGCGGTCGCGCTCCACGACCAGGCGGGCCGGACCGCGGGCGCGCTCGAGAGCTTCACGGACGTGACGGAGCTCGAGGCGGCCGGCCCGGCGCCTCGCGAGGGCGCGTGCGCGGTCCCGCCCCCCGGCGACCGGGCGGGCCGCGCGGACGCGGAGGGCGACGACCGGCACGGGCTCCTCGGCGACCACCCGCTCATGCGCGAGCTGCGCCGCACGATCTCGCTCGTCGCGCGCTCCGAGGCGACGGTGATGATCCTCGGCGAGAGCGGCGTGGGGAAGGAGCGCGTGGCTGAGGCGATCCACCGCCAGAGCCGGCGCGCCGCGGGCCCGCTCGTGAGGGTCGCCTGCTCCGCGCTCAACGAGAGCCTCCTCGAGAGCGAGCTGTTCGGGCACGTGAAGGGCGCCTTCACCGGGGCCGTGCGCGACCGGCGCGGGCGGTTCCAGGAGGCGAGCGGCGGCACGCTCCTGCTCGACGAGATCGGGGACGTGTCCCCCGCCGTCCAGGTGAAGCTCCTGCGCGTCATCGAGCAGCGCGTGGTGGAGCGGGTCGGCGACTCGCAGCCCATCCCCGTGGACGTGCGGCTCGTCTGCGCGACGCACCGCGACCTGAAGCAGCTGGTCGCGGACGGGCGCTTCCGGGCCGATCTGTACTTCCGCCTCGCGGTGTTCCCGCTCCGCGTCCCGGCGCTCCGCGAGCACCCGGAGGACGTGGGCCCGATCGCGGAGCGGTTCCTCGCGCGCCTCGGCGTGCCGCCACCCACGGCCGGTGCGCTGAGGCTCCTCCATGCCTACGCGTGGCCCGGGAACGTGCGGGAGCTCCAGAACGTCCTGGAGTTCGCCGCGCTGCAGGCCGGCGGCCTCGCGATCGCGCCCGAGCACCTGCCGCGCGACGTCTGCGCCGGGTCGTTCCCGGCCCGCACGCCGGCCGCGACCGATCGGGACGTGATCCTGGGGGCGCTCGCGCGCACCGGCGGAAACCGCGCGCGCGCCGCCGACGCGCTGGGCATCTCCCGGGTCACCCTCTGGAAGCGCATGAAGCGGCTCGGCGTCGTGGCGCCGGACCCGGCCGGCCCCGCCGAGCAGGAGCCGGAGCCGGCCTGACCGCGACCGCCCGCCGTCTCCGGGCTCAGCGCGCCGAGCGCCGGTTCTTGTCCACGATCGCCCAGATGAGGATGAGGAAGGCGACGAGCCGGAGCAGGTAGGTGAGGTGCCGGGTCTCGTCGCTCGGGTTCACCACCCCGAGGGCGGCCCAGTTCAGGGCGAGCACGAAGAACGCCGCCGCGAACCCGGCGAACAGCCGATCGCGGCTCTCGCGCCAGAAGCGCAGGAAGAACAGGCCCGCGACGGCGCAGCCAGCGGCGAGGGCGCCCCAGACGAACTGCATCATTCGGACTCCCACACGAGCCCGAACACGAGCAGGGCGATGCCCACCACCGCCGGCACGGTGCGGACGACCCAGAGGTCCGTGCGCGGGGTGAGGACGAGGTCCACGTAGAGCAGCACGTTGTTGAGCGCGAGCCCCACGAAGCAGAGCGCGCTCCAGAGCATGAGCCGCACCCGCGTCGCGGCGTAGCTCCGCACGAGGAGCGCCGCGCAGACCACGCTCGTGAGCGCGCACAGGAGATAGACCGCCTCAGCCATCTCGCTTCTTCGCCCCCGTCACCCGGAACGCCTCCGCGAACGTGCGCAGCGCGGAGCGCCGGATCCGGCTCATCGCGTTCGCGCTCATGAGGTCGATGACCGCCACCCGGCGCTCCTCGTAGGCGCGCGCCAGCCGGTCGACGACGTCGGCGGTGTCCGCGTCCGCGGGCGCGTAGCGGTGGCTCCGCTCGCTCCCTCTCGTCACCGTGAGGAGCCGCCGTCCCGCGAGCTCGTCGAGCGAGCTCGCCGCCGCCGCGAGCGAGATCTGGAGGGCCTCCGCCACCTGGGCCGCGGTCCACGGCGCCGCCTGCTCGCGATGGAGCAGCAGCAGGATCTCGAGCTGCTCGTAGGAGTCCACGCTCGCGAGCATGAAGGCCTGGATGTCGGGGGCGAGCTCGTCGGACAAAACGGCCGGCAGACTACGCACCCATCCCTATGACGTCAAACGATACCGCGTCGGCCGGCCGGGCGTGCGGCGCTCCGGCCGCGCGGCGATTGTCGAACGGCCGCCTCGTCACGTGTGGGGCGGGACCTCGGCGGGGCGGCCTCTCGGGAACTCGCATGAGGCCGTGCTAAGAAGCCGCACCCTCGATGCCCTGGGAGGCCCCCATGGACGTCAGCCGCCGCGCCCGCTTCATCGAGCACAACGGAAAGCGCATCTACCTCATCGACGCCGAGGGGCTCGGCGCGGACGGCGTCGTCGCGCTCGCCGCGCAGGTCGCGCGGGACGTCCGCTCCCAGCCGCTCGGCTCCGTCCTCACCATCACGAACGCGAAGAACGTCGTCGCGGACATGAAGCTCATCGAGGCGCTCCGCTCGCTGACCGAGGGGAACCGGCCGCACGTGAAGGCGGCGGCGGTGACCGGCCTGTCCGGCATGCACCGCATGGTGTTCAACACCTTGAAGGTCCTCGCGAGGCGCGACTTCCACGTCTTCGAGACCGTGGACCAGGCGAAGGAGTTCCTCTCGAAGGTGGAGTGAACGCGAGCGCTCAGGTGCGCGGTCTCGCCGGCTTGCCGGGAGGAGCTGGCTTCGTGGGCGCGGCCTCCTTCGGCGCGGCCGGAGCGGCGGGCGGAGCGGTCTCCGGCGCAGGAACGCCAGGAGGCGTGGCGAGCTCCCCGAACGGCCGGAGCTGCTCCTTCACCTGGGCCGGGTCGCCCACCACCACGAGCGTCATGCGAGCGGGATCGAGCCAGGTCTGGGCCATGCGCCGCACGTCGTCGGGCGTGACGGCGCGGACGTTCCTCACGTAGTCCTCGAGCCACCTCTCGCCGAGGCCGTGCAGCTCCACGAAGCGCAGGCGCGCGATGAGGCCGTCGCGATCGGAGGTCTGCAGCACGAAGGTGCCGGCGAGGTACGCCTGCACCGCGCGCAGCTCCTCCTCCCGCGGCGGCTCGGCGCGGAGCCGCTCCACCTCGCGGAGGACCTCGCCGATCGCGGCGCCGGTGACCGCCGTGGTGACGTCGGCCACCTCCGCCCAGTAGCCGGTGCCGGCGCGCACCGAGACGGCGCTCGCGGGGGAGTAGGTGTAGCCCTTCGCCTCGCGGATGTTGGCGGTGATCCGCGAGGAGAAGTAGCCGCCGAGGAGCGTGTTCGCGACCGCGAGCTTCAGGTAGTCCGGGTGGCGCGGCTCGAGGACCGGCAGCCCGAGGTAGAGCGACGACTGGACCGCGCCCGCGCGGTCGACGAGCTCCACGGCGCGGCGCGAGCTGGGTTGCGGCGGCGCGAGCTCGCGCGGCCCGCCGGGCGGGAGCGAGGCCAGCGCCGCGCGGATGCGCGCCTCGGTCGCGGCGCGGTCGAAGCGCCCGGCCACGTAGAGGTGCGCTCGCCGCGCCCGGTAGCTCGCGGCGTGGAACGCCCGCGCCTCGTCCACGGTGTAGCCGCGGACGATCTCGGGGGTGGGGAGGAGCTTGCCGTAGGGGTGGTCCGGGTACAGCGTCGCGAGGAAGCGCTCCTGGGCGAGCACCTGCGGCTGGGTGCGCGCGATGGCGACGGAGCGCAGCGTGTCCTGCCGCACGCGCTCCACCTCGCGCTGCGGGAAGGCGGGGTTCGCCGCCACGTCGGCGACGAGCGCCACGAGCTCGGGCGCGAACTCCGAGAGCACCGTGCCCGTGACGATCGTCTCGTCCGGCGTCACGTTCGTCTCGATCGCCCCGCCCCAGCGCGCGGCGGCGCCGGCGATCTCGGCGGCGCTGCGGGTGGTCGTGCCCTCGGTGAGGAGGGCCGCGAGGAAGCTCGAGAGCCCGGTCTTGCCGGGCGGATCGTCGCCGGTGCCGGCGCGGAACACGAGCGCGACGGTGGCCTTGGGCAGCACGCCCATCTCGACGAGCGTGACCGCGAGGCCGTTGTCGAGGGTGAAGCCGTGCGTGCGCGGGAGGCGGAAGTCGGGCGGCGGACGCGGCGGCGGGGGCGCCTCGCGCGGAGCGGCCGCGGGCGCGGCGGGAGCCTGGGCGACGGCGAGCGCGAGGGCGGCGGCGAGGAAGGTCATGGCGCTCTCCTCTGCTCCTTCGGATCCTTCTGCTCCTTCGGCTTCACGAGGAACACGGTCCGGTTCGTCGGGCGGAGCCACTCGCGCGCCGTCTGGAGCACGAGCGCCGGCGTCACCGCCTCGAGGTCTTCCTCGATCCGGTTCACGCGGGCGGGGTCGTCGTGGAAGAGCGCCTGCGCGGCGAGGAGGTCCACGAGGCCGAACCCCGCGAACTGCTCCATCTCCGAGTACAGCGTGGAGCGCGCCTTCACCTTGGCACGCGCGAGGGTCTCCGGGTCCACGGGCTTCTCGAGGTACGGCGCGAGCGCCTCGTCGACCGCGCGCAACAGCTCGTCCGCGCTCCGGTCCGTGTCGTGGAAGAGGTAGGCGATCTCGAGCATGGGCCCGTCGTAGTTCCAGGAATTCCCGAGCAGGTTCACGCCGCCCGACACGTCGCCGGTGAGCCCCTTCTCCTGCACGAGCTTCTGGTAGAGCGCCGAGTCGCGCCCCTGGAGGATCATCTGATCGAGGAGCACGAACGCCGCGTGCTCGGGCGTGCTCCGCGGCGGCGCGTGCCAGGCGACCGCGAGCGCCGGCCGCTCGGCGAGCGGATCCAGCTTCTCCGCGCGCCGCTCCCGCTCCTGGCGCGGCTCGGAGAGGTCCGGCCGCGGGGGCTGCGGGACGGGACGGATGTCGGCGAAGTGGCGCTTCACCCAGCCGAGCGCCTCCTTCGGGTCGAAGTCGCCGGCGAGCGCCACGACCGCGTCGTTGGGCGCGTAGTAGGTCTCGAAGAACTTCTGGACGTCCGGGAGCGTGGCCGCCTGGATGTCGGCGAGGTCGCCGTAGAAGTTGTGGGCGTTGTACCAGTTGTCGTTCGCGACCTGCGGCAGGTCGAGCCAGGGGAACCCGCCGTACGGGCGGTTCAGGACGTTCACCTTCACCTCGTTCGAGACCACGCCCTTCTGGTTGTCGAGGTTCTCCTGCGTGACGGCGAGGCCGCGCATGCGGTCCGCCTCCGCCCAGAGGACGGTCTCGAGCACGTTCGAGGGGACGACCTCGTAGTAGTTCGTGAAGTCGAAGCGGGTGGAGCCGTTGAGCGTCCCGCCGTTCGACTGCACGAGCTTGATGAACTCCATCTTCCCGAGGTTCCGCGAGCCCTGGAACATCATGTGCTCGAAGAGGTGGGCGAAGCCGGTGCGGTCCCTGGGCTCCACGCGGAAGCCGATGCCGTAGTAGACGCCCACCGCGACCTTGGGGACGCTGCGGTCCGGCGAGAGCACGACGCGCAGGCCGTTGTCGAGCTTGTGGTACTCGATCGGCACCGCGAGGCGCGCGGCGTGCGGGCGCGTGGCGCCGCGCGACGACGCGCAGCCCAGGGCCGCCGCGAGCGCGAGGACGAGCAGGACGGGCTTCATCGACACCCCCTTCGCGGAGGCGCTCGCCTCCGGAGACCGGACCCATACAGGAGGTCACGACAGGTTAGAACGGCCCGCTCGGGCGCCGGCCCGGGGGCGGGGCCGGGGTCGGCGGCCGGCTACAGCCCGAGGATGAGCCGCGCCGCGGTGAAGTAGATGACGATCCCGGAGACGTCCACGAGCGTCGCGATGAACGGCGCGGACGCGCTCGCCGGGTCGAAACCGAGCCGGCGGATGAGAATGGGCAGCATCGAGCCCATGAGCGTGCCCCAGGTCACGACGAGCACGAGCGAGCTCGACACGGTGAGCGCGATGGAGGGGGTGCGCGGCCCGTACGTCCCGAACAGCCCCTGCCAGGCGAAGATGCGCAGGGAGCCGATGAGGGCGAGGATGATGCCCAGGGCGAGCCCCGAGAGCACCTCCCGCCGGGCGACGCGCAGGGCGTCCCGCACCGCCACCTCGCCGAGCGCCATGGCGCGGATCACCAGCGTCGAGGCCTGCGAGCCGGAGTTGCCCCCCGACGAGATGATGAGCGGCACGAACAGCGCGAGGACCACCGCGCGCCCGATCTCGTCCTCGAAGCCGGCCATGGCGGTGGCGGTGAACATCTCGCCGATGAACAGGGCGGAGAGCCAGCCCGCGCGCTTCTTCACCATGGCGAGGAAGCCCGTGGCGAGGTAGGGCGCGTCGAGGGCCTCCATGCCGCCGATCTTCTGGATGTCCTCCGTGGCCTCCTGCTGCACCACGTCGACGACGTCGTCGACGGTGACGATGCCCTGCATGCGACCCTGCCCGTCCACCACCGGGATGGCGTTCACGTCCTCGTGGGCCATGATGCGCGCGACGGCCTCCTGGTCGAGCGTGTCCGGCACGCTCACCACCTCGCGCTTCATCAGATCGGCGATGCGGCGGTCGGGCGGCGCGGTGAGGAGGTCGCGGAAGGACACGACGCCGACGAGCTTCTGGTCGGGATCGAGGACGTACGCGTAGTAGATGGTCTCCGCCTGCTCGCGCGCCTGGCGGCGCAGGTAGCGGATGGCCTCGTCGGCGGTCATCTCCGGCCGCAGCCGCGCGAAGCGCGGGCTCATGAGGCCGCCGGCGGCGTCCTCCGCGTAGGCGAGGAGGGCGGTCACCTCGCGCCGCGCCACCGGATCGAGCAGCTCGAGGAGGCGGGGGCGCTCCTCCTCCGGCGTGTCCTGGATGACGTCGGCGGCGTCGTCGGGCGCGAGGAGCCGGATCCACAGCCGCCGCTCGGGCGGCGGCAGCGCGAGGAGCAGCGCCGCCTCGTCGGCGGGGGGCAGCTCGAGGAAGAAGTCGTCCGCCTCGGCGCGGACGAGCCGGTGGAACCCCTCGATCCGCTCCTCCCAGGAGAGGGCCGGCCAGGCGTCCCGGAGCTCCTCCGCCGTGAGCGGCACGTCGACCAGCTGATCCGCGTCCATGCCGCTCCCTTCGCGACGCGGAGGCTAGTCTCGCGGTGGCGGGGCGTAAAGCGAAACGCTCCGCGTGGAGCGGCCCTGCGGGCGCCCGCGCCGCGCGGGGGTCCGGGCGGTCAGCGCCCGACGGGGACGGTCGCGTCGAGGGCGAGCGGGAGCGGGATGCCCGCCACCTCCGCGGTCCCGGCGAGGCCGAGCCGGACCGGCGCCCCGCGGGCGAGGTCGGTCGCGGCGCGCCCGGCGCGGAAGACGTTGAGGCGCACGGGGATCGCGATCGTCTGTGCGGCGCCGCCGGCCACCCGGGCGAGGGCCGAGTCCCGCGCGCTCGCGACCTCGGAGCCCGCGAGCGAGAGGGCATAGTCGAGCCGGCCCGCCGGGAGCGGGAAGGCGTTCGGGTTCTTCACCCGGACCTTCACGTCGAGCGCCATCTCGGTGAGGGAGGCCGTGCGCAAGGAGACGCCCTCGAGCGAGAAGCTCGGCAGGCTCGGCAGCGCGAGCCGGTCGGAGTGCGAGACCGGCAGGTCCACCACCCCGATGGGCGTGCGGACGCCCACCTTGCCGGAGAGCCGGTAGGCGATGGCGTCGCGCCGGCTCGTGAGCAGCCCGACGATGCCCGGCACGTCCTGGTAGCGGATGCGGACCGGGATGGTGAGCGGAGCGACGCCGTTCGCCGGGATGGCGAGCCCGCCCGGCATGTCGCCGGTCGCGATGCGGGTCCCCTCCACCTCGACGCCCCAGCCGACGCGGGCGACGTCGAGACCGAAGCCGTTCGGGTTCTCGAGGTCGAACTTCACGCCGAGGGTGGCGCCCTCGAGATCGAGCGCCTCGACGGTCGCCGACCGAAAGGTGAGCTTCGGATCCTTGAACGCGACGCGGGCGAGGTTCGTGAGGCCCGCGCAGCCGGTCCCGAGGGCGGCGACGGCGAGGAGGGCGAGGAGGGCTGGCTTCTTCATGGAGGGATGTTCTAGCAGTGGGCGGAGCCGCGCCGCGAGGTGGGAGGCCGTCCGCCTCCGAGATTCGCACGCGCGGCCGATCCGCCGGCGCCAGCCCACGCGCAAGGGACGGACGGTCCGGCCGCGGCCGGCATTCAAGCCGTCCACACGCCGTCCACAGCCGCTCCACAGCGCTCTCCCCCGGGATTTCCGACGTTTTCCACCGGCCATCCACGGTGATCCCGTCGGAGGTCGCTGGTAGGCTCTCGCCCGTTCCATGGCCGAGCTCGATCCCGTTCGACGCGCCTCCGAGGCGCTCGTCGCCCCGCTGCGCAGCGCCCGCGACCTGCCCCACAGCCTCGACGCCGAGCAGGCGGTGCTGGGCGCGATCCTGGTCGAGGAGACCGCCTTCGATCAGGTGGCCGCCCTCATCAAGTCGGGCGACTTCTACCTGCTCCAGCACCAGCACGTGTACGCGGTGTGCGAGGAGCTCGCACGCGAGTCGAAGACGCTCGACCCGATCCTCGTCCAGCAGCGGCTCGACGCGAAGGGCCTGCTCGGCAGCGCCGTCCCGCGCGAGCTGCCGCTCTCGCTCGCCCGCGCCATCGGCACGACCGCCAACGTGCAGCACTACGCGCGCGCGGTGCAGGAGCTCGCCCGGCTGCGCCAGATGATGCTCACCGCCCAGCGGGTGGTGGAGCGCGGCTACGAGGCGGGGCCGAACGTCCAGCAGTTCCTCGACTCCGCCCAGCAGGACGTGTTCGGCGCGGCGGCGGGCACCGGCACCGACACGCTGAAGAAGATCGCCGAGCCGGTGATGCGGGCGATCGAGAACCTCGAGGCGGTCCAGAAGCGCGTCCAGGCCGGCCTCTCCCCCATCACCGGCGTCCCCACCGGCATCCAGTCGCTCGACAAGAACACCCTCGGCTTCCAGCCCGGCACGCTCATCGTCCTCGCCGCCCGCCCGTCGGTCGGCAAGACCGCCTTCGCCCTCAACATCGCGACCCACGCGGCCATCAAGGCGGCGAAGAAGGTGGCGTTCTTCTCGCTCGAGATGCCCTCCGACCAGCTCGCGCTGCGCATGCTCGCCTCCGAGGCGCGGCTCGACTGGCGGCGGCTCTCCGCGGGCCAGCTCTCCGCCTACGACTGGCAGAAGATCGCGACGCACGCGGACAAGATCGGCGCCGCGTCCATCTGGCTCGACGACAACTTCGTCCTCACCCCGGTCGAGCTCCGCTCGAAGTGCCGCAAGCTGAAGCGCGAGAACGGCGGCCTCGACCTCGTGATGATCGACTACCTGCAGCTCATGCACGCCCCGTCCGACCGGGCCACCCAGTCGCGCGAGCAGGAGATCGCCACCATCAGCCGCTCGCTCAAGTCGCTCGCGAAGGAGCTCGAGTGCCCCATCGTGGCGCTCTCGCAGCTGAACCGCAGCGTGGAGAAGCGCAAGGGCGAGCCGCCCATGCTCTCCGACCTGCGCGAGTCGGGCGCGATCGAGCAGGACGCCGACATCGTCATGTTCCTGCACCGCAACGACGAGGACAACAAGGACGTCCAGGCCGGCACGGCGAGCGGCGACACGCTCGAGGTGCAGCTCGTCGTGGCGAAGCAGCGCCAGGGCCCCACCGGGACGATCCCGCTCGTCTTCTTCAAGACGACGACCTACTTCGCCGAGATGGAGAAGCGGCGCGACGGACCGTGAAGTCGCGGTCCCTTCAGCGCCGCCCGGTGCGTAGCGCCGCGCCGACGCCGACGAAGACGCCGGGCAGCATCGCCCGCCAGGCGTCCCGCAGCGGCACCCGGCCGGCGGCGTCCGACGAGAACGAGTCCGCGAGGAGCGGCAGGCCGAGGTGGACCTCGGCGGCGACGCCCCGCGCGGTGGTGTGGCGGTACCCCACGAGCGGGCCCGCGCCGCACATGAGGTGCGGGCCGATGCGCCGGAAGTCGAGGACGCCGCCCACGAACAGGCCGCGATCGAAGTCCCCGAGCGCATACCAGCGGCCCTGGCCGCTGAACCCGAGCGCCCACTCCTCCGGGTAGCCCTTCACCGCCACGCTGCCGCCGCCGATCACCACCGCGGACGAGAGGCGGCCCTCCGGCCGTCGCTCGATGCTCGCCTCGAGCCGCCAGCCGCGATCGCCGTCGAAGGGGTTCCCCGCCGGGCCGGCGACGTTGAACAGGAGGACGAGGTTGCGATCGGGGGGCGGCCGCGTCGGGCGGACGGGCTCCCGGCGCTCGATGAAGGGCACCTGCTCCGGCAGCTGCTCCGGCACCTGCTGGCCGCGCGCCGGGAGCGGCGCCGTGGCGACGAGGGCCACGGCGAGGAGCGCCGCGGTGAAGGCGCGGGCGCGGCGCGAGCGAATCCCCGTCATGACCTCCCCCTGGTTCCGCATCATTCTAGCGCGCCCGCGCGGTCGAGGTAGCGCTCCACCGCGCGCTTACCTCCGCGCACCGCCTCCTCGAGCGGCGCGCCGCGCGCGAGGAGCGCAGCGATCGTCGAGGCGAGCCGGCAGCCCGTGCCGCGCGCGGTCCCCGGCCGGCGCCGGCCCACGAGCCGCGTCACTCTGCCGCGCGTGACGAGCAGGTCGAGCGGCGCCCCCTCGCGGTGCCCGCCCTTCACGAGCACCGCGCGCGCCGGGAGTGCGCGGGCGGCGCGCACGGCCGCCTCGTCCGTCGAGACGTCGAGGCCCGTGAGCGCCGCGAGCTCGGGCAGGTTCGGCGTGACGAGCCTCGCGCGCGAGAGGAGCGGCGCGAGCGCGTCGCCGAGCGGACGGCCCTCGGCGAGGAAGAGCGGCGCGCCGGAGGAGGCGGCGAGGACCGTGTCCATGACGAGCGGCACCCTTTCGAGCGGGCGCTCGCCGAGCCGGACGGCGAGGGTGCGGGCGATCGTCGCCGTGGCGAGCATGCCGGTCTTCACCGCCCGCGGCCGCTCGGCGCCGAGCACGAGGGCGTCGAGCTGGGCGAGCAGGATCCCCGGGCTCGCGGGCTCGAAGCCTCGCGCGCCGCCCGGCCCCTGGGCGGTGAGGGCGGTCGCGACGGCCCAGCCCTCCGCGCCAGCGGCGCGGATCGCCTCGAGGTCGGCGAGGAGGCCGGCGCCGCCGGAGGGATCGAGGCCGGCGACGACGAGCACGCGCGGAGGGGAGCCTCGCGCGGGCCCAGGCGCCCTCGCCCGGACCCTTGCGGCGCGCGCGCTCACCGGCGGCGATCCCGCGCCGCGGCGACGAGCCCGCGGTACAGCGCCGCGTGGCGCGGCTCGTGGCGGAGAACGGCCTCCGGGTGCCACTGCACGCCGAGCGCGAACGGCAGGTCCGGCAGCTCGATCGCCTCGGCGATCCCGTCCGCCGCGCGCGCGGACACGAGCACGCCGGCGCCCGGCTCGCGGACCGCCTGGTGGTGCGTCGAGTTCACGGAGAGCGCGCCCGGGCCCACGAGGGCCGCGAGGTGCGTGCCCGGCTGGATGGCCACCTCGTGCGAGGGGACGTCCTTCGGCGCGGGCTGCTCGTGGCCGCGGATGCCGGCGTCGCCGGGGAGATCCTGGTAGAGCGTCCCGCCCCGCACCACGTTGAGGAGCTGCATGCCGCCGCACACGCCGAGCACCGGCATGCGCGCGGCGAGCGCCGCCTCGAGCAGATCCTTCTCGAACGCGGTGCGCTCGGGCTTCGTGGCGCCGCACGCGTCGCGGCGCGCCTCGCCGTAGAGCTCCGGCGGCACGTCGAAGAACCCGCCCGTCACGACGAGCCCGTCGAGGAGCGCCAGGTAGGCCGCGGCGGCGTCCTTGGCGTGCGGGAGCAGGATGGGGAGCCCGCCCGCGGCGAGCACCGCCTCGATGTAGGCGCGGCCGAGGAAGTAGCGCTCCTCCCGCTCGTCCGCGTCGAGGGTGAGGCCGATGCGCGGTCGCGACCTCATGGCGTCGTCTCCCGAAGCCGGTTGGCCGACGCGAAGCCCTGCGCGAGCCGGGCGGCGTTCGCGCTCGGCTCGCCCGCGCCGAAGATCGCCTCGATGACGGCGGCGCAGGCCGCGCCGGCGCGGGCCACCTCGCCGACGTTCGCGAGGGTGATCCCGCCGATCGCGACGACCGGCGCGCCGAGGGCGGAGGCGATCTCGCGGAGCAGGGCCGTCCCGCGCGGCGGGACGGCGAGCGCCTTGGAGCGCGAGGCGAAGATCGGGCCGAAGCCGACGTGGTCCGCCCCCTCGGCGAGGGCGGCCCGCGCCTCCTCGAGCGTGCGGGTGGTGCGGCCCACGAGGAGCTCCGGACCGACGAGCCGGCGCGCCTCCGCGGGGGGCAGATCGTCGTCGCCGAGGTGCACGCCGTCCGCGCCGGCGAGGAGCGCGAGGTCGGCCCGGTCGTTCACGATGACGAGGGCGCGCCCCCGCGCGAGGGCGACGATCTCCCGCGCCGCGGCGAGCACCGCGCCGGCGGGCGCGTCCTTGATGCGGACCTGCACGACGCCGGCGCCGCCGGCGATCGCGGCTCGCGCCTGCCCGATCGCGTCCCCGCCCCCCACGATGGCGTAGAGCCCCGCGAGCCGCGCGCGCCGCGCGGCGCCCGCCGAGGCATCGGAAGTGGGCATGACGACAGCGCTAACACGCGCTTGACTGCCCCGCAAGGCGCCGCATATTTTGCCCGCCTCCCGCGTTCCAGGTGGACCCATGGCCGATCAGCCCGAGAACAAGCTCGTCGACAAGCGTGTCGCGAGTCGCTACGTCCGCAAGGGCGTCCTCGACGAGAAGGATTACGAGAAGCACGTGAAGTCCCTGCCGGACCTCGCGGACCAGGCGATGCCGATCGAGGCGTCGATGGACTCCGACGACTTCGACGATCTCGACGACGTCGACGAAGAGCCCGAGTCGCCCGCCCCCGGCGGCGAGACTCCTCCCGCCTAGAGCCGTGCGCGCGCGCCGCGCGATCCTCGCCTCGCTCGCGCTCGGGGCGGTCCTCATCGCCCCGGGCGCCTCCGCCCGACCGAACGCCCTCCCCCGCCCCGACGAGCGGCCGTCGCCGAACCGGCGCACGCCGGTCGTCCTGGCGGTGGAGAAGGTGCGCGGCGCGGTGGTGAACGTCTCCGCCGAGGAGCTCGTCCGCATCCGCGTGCCGTCGCGGGGGAGCTCCATGGCGGAGCTCCTCTTCGGCGACCTCTTCGAGCACCCGCGCTACCGCAAGGGGTACGCGGTCACCTCGCTCGGCTCGGGCGTCATCGTCTCGCCCGACGGCTACGTCCTCACGAACAACCACGTCGTCGAGCGCGGCGCCCGCTTCCGGGTGGGCCTGCTCGACGGGCGCGAGATCATCGCGAAGGTGGTCGGGACGGATCCGTCGAGCGACCTCGCCGTGCTGAAGCTCGAGACGAAGGAGAAGCTGCCCTTCGTCACCACGGGCCGCTCGGACGAGCTCCTCATCGGCGAGACCCTCATCGCCATCGGCAACCCGTTCGGCCTGTCGCACACCGTCACGACCGGCGTCGTCTCCGCCGTGCACCGGAACTTCAAGGCGGGCGAGCGGACGCTCTTCGACTTCATCCAGACCGACGCGTCGATCAACCCGGGGAACTCCGGCGGCGCGCTCCTCGACATCGAGGGGCGGCTCGTCGGCATCAACACCGCCATCCTCGGCGATCGGAACGCCGGCATCGGCTTCGCCATCCCCATCGATCGCGCCCGCCGCATCGCCGAGGACCTCATCGAGCACGGCGAGGTGCGCGAGGGCTACCTCGGCGTCGCGGTGGACGACCTGCCCGCGAAGGACGGCGCGGCCGAGGGCACGACGGGGGGCGTGGTGGTCACCGCGGTGGATCCCGGCTCGCCGGGCGCGGCGGCGGGCATCCGGAAGGGCGACGTGGTGGAGTCGGTGCAGGGGTTCGCGCCGCAGAGCGCCGAGGAGTTCCGCTTCCGCGTGCGCGATCTGCCCATCGGCGGCGCAGCGAAGCTCGAGCTGCTCCGCCGCGGGCAGCGGGTGGCGGTGTCGGTGACCTCGGTCGAGCTCTCGGCGCAGGCCGCCGCGGAGCTCGCCGCGCGCGCGACCGGGCTCACGCTCGGGGAGCAGCGCGTCCAGGGCGGCTCGGTGCTGGTGGTGAAGAGCGTCGCCCCGCGCTCGGCCGCCGCGCAGGTGGGCATCCGGCAGGGCGACCTCGTGCGGGAGGTGAACTCGACCGAGGTCTCGACCCTCGCGGCCTTCCGCCGCGCCGCGGCGCGGGCGCGCCGGAGCGGCCAGCTCGTGCTGCTCGTCCAGCGCGGCTACGCGGCCGAGCGGATCGCCTTCGACTTCCAGTAGACTCCGGAGCGCCTGGGCCGCGACGCTCGCGCGCGCCCCTCGGGAGGTTCGCCATGGACGAGAAGGACGCCGGCGGGATCGACTTCTACACGTTCGTGCTCTCGCTCGCCTCGAGCGCGTTCATCCACCTCGGCGACGCGCCGCACCCCGACACCGGCCTCCCCGGCAAGCCCGACCTCTCCCTCGCCCACCAGTCCATCGACATCCTCGCCATGCTCCGCGAGAAGACGAAGGGCAACCTCACGCCGGAGGAGGAGCAGTTCATGGAGCACCTCCTCACCGACCTGCGGCTGCGCTACGTGGCGAAGCAGGGGGGCAAGGCGGAGTAGCGCGCCGCCTCTCCGGCCGAAACGGGATCTCGCGAGCGGCTACGGCTGCCGCTCTGCCGCCGACGTGGCGCCAGGGAGCGCGCGTCGCCGCTCTACACCCCCGCCTGGAGCATGGCCTCGGCGAGCAGGCGGATGAGCTCGCGGCGGACCACGCGGCGGGTGCGGGAGAGGGCGTTCGGATCGCGGCGCGCGTGCGGGCCGGCCTTGCGGCGCGCCGCCTGTACCACCCAGGCGATGCGGCGGGCGTCGAGCTTCGGCGCGCGCGACGAGGCGAGGAGGAAGAAGCCGAGGCCGCGCTCCTCGAGGACCTGCTGGAGGACGTGGCGGGCGCGGGAGACGAGCGTGAGGTCGACGACGTTCGGCACGCGGCGATCTCTAGGATCGATCGCCGAGGGGATCCAATTTTCGCGCGCCGTGCCCTAAAACTGGATCTTGCCGGCGAGCCTGGATCGCAGAAAACGCTGGCGCTCAGCGATATCGCGCGCGTACGGCAGGCTCGCGATGAGTTCACAGCCCGTCACGCGCGCGATCTCCCCGGCATTGTACGGGACGGACGGATCGTCGAGGTCGCACGCGCGGTTGAGGACGATGCCCGCGAGGACGAGCCCGCGCGCGCGGAGCGCCTCGACGGTGAGGGCGGTGTGGTTCACGGTGCCGAGCCCCGCGCGCGCGACCACGAGCACCGGCAGGCCGAGCGCGACGGCGAGGTCGGCGTAGGTCTCCCGCTCCGTGAGCGGCACGAGGAGCCCGCCCGCGCCCTCGACGAGCACGGCGTCGTGCCGCGCCGCGAGCGCGCGGGCACGCTCCACGATCGCCTCGAGCGAGACCGCCCTGCCCTCGAGGCGCGCGGCCACGGCGGGCGCGAGCGGCGCGGCGAAGGAGTACGGGCAGAGGGCCTCGAGCGGCTCGACGCCGCCGCTGGCCGCGTGCAGCCGGTCCGCGTCGCTCGGCTCGCCGGGCGTGACCCCCGACTGGGCCGGCTTCATCGCCACCATGTCCACGCCCGCGGCCCGCGCTGCCGCGACGAGCGCGCAGCTCACCTCGGTCTTGCCGACGCCGGTGTCGGTCCCGGTGACGAAGAGCCCGCGCACGGTCAGATCCTCGCCGTCACCTTCTCGATGCTCGCGAGCGCGATGGCGGCGAGCTGCTCGAGCTCCCGCTCGGTCATGGCGAGCGGCGGCATGAGCACGACCACGTTGCCGAGCGGCCGCAGGATGGCGCCGAGCCGGCGCGCCTCCAGCATCACCTCGTGGCCGGAGCGGAGCGCGTAGGCGTACTCCTCGCGGGTCGCGCGGTCCCGCACGAGCTCGAGGCCGACCATGAGCCCGCGCTGGCGGACCTCGCCCACGTGCGCCATGCGCGCGGCCGGCTCGAGCGCGCGCGCGAGGGCCGCGATCTTCGCGGGCAGCCCCTCGATGACGCGCTCCTCGCGCAGCAGCCGCAGCGAGGCGGTCGCGGCCGCGCAGGCGAGCGGGTTCCCCGCGTAGGTGTGGCCGTGGAAGAAGGTCCGCTTCTCCTCATAAGGCCCGAGGAAGGACTCGAACACCCGCTCCGTGGTGACGGTCGCGGCGAGGGGCAGGTAGCCGCCCGTGATCCCCTTCGCCATGGTGAGGATGTCGGGGACGACGCCGTCCTGCTCGACGGCGAAGGTGGTGCCGGTCCGCCCGAAGCCGGTCGCCACCTCGTCGCACACGAGGAGCGCCCCGTGCCGGTCGCAGATCTCCCGCATGCGCCGCACGTAGCCGGGCGGCTGCGCGATCATGCCGTCCGCGCCCTGCATCACCGGCTCCATGACGAGCGCCGCGATCCTCCCCGGCCGCTCGGCGAACACCTGCTCCACCGCGTCGGCGCAGGCCATGCCGCAGGACGCAGGCTCCTTCCCGAGCGGGCAGCGGTAGCAGTACGGCTGCGGCGCGTGGTGCACGTCGAAGAGGAGCGGCTTGAAGATGCGGTGGAAGAGGTCGATGCCGCCCACCGACACCGAGCCGATGGTGTCGCCGTGGTACCCGCCGCGGAGCGCCACGAACTCGGTGCGCGCCGCGTCGCCGCGGAGCTGATGGTGCTGGAAGGCCATCTTGAGC
Organism: Anaeromyxobacter sp. SG64; assembly: GCF_022690745.1. Taxonomy (NCBI): domain Bacteria; kingdom Pseudomonadati; phylum Myxococcota; class Myxococcia; order Myxococcales; family Anaeromyxobacteraceae; genus Anaeromyxobacter; species Anaeromyxobacter sp. SG64. The sequence continues at coordinate 35,194 of NZ_JALCZB010000030.1, forward strand.
GCGATCTCCACCGCGGTGGCGCCGGCGTCGGAGAAGAACACGCGGGTGAGGCCGCGCGGCAGGTGGCGCACGAGCTCCTCGGCGCACTCGATCGAGGCGGTCGAGGCGAGGCCGAGGAGCGTCGAGTGGGCGACGCGGTCGAGCTGGGCGCGGATGGCGTCGTCGATCGCCTTCACCCGGTGCCCGTGGACGTTGCACCAGAGCGAGGAGACGCCGTCGAGGTAGCGGTTGCCGAGGGTGTCGACGAGGTGGACGCCGTCGGCCGAGTCGACGACGAGCGGCTCCTCCGCGAGCCAGTCCTGCATCTGCGTGAACGGGTGCCAGAGGTGGCGGTGGTCGGCCTCGCAGAGGCGGCGGTGGCGCGCGGCGCGCGCGTCGGGAGAGCCCGTCGGATGGTCCATGGGGGCGCGAGGCTATCGCGCGGCCGCGGGCGAAGGGAAGGTGTCGAGCGCGCCGGCCGGAGCGCGCGGCCCTGGCCCTCGCGCGGCGGCCTACCGCTCGGTCGCCGCCGTCCGGCGGGCCTGGACGCGCGGGTGGACCACGGCGCGCTCGACGTCCGGCCACATCGCCTCGGCCCACACCTCGTAGCCGGCGGACGACGGGTGAAAGCCGTCCTTGCCGAAGAGCTCGCTCCGGCGGTCGCGGAGCTCCCTGCGGCTCCTGCCGTAGACGTCGGCGAGCACGAAGCCGTGCCGCTCGGCCACGCGCGCGATGACGGCGTTGTAGGCCTCGATGCGCCGGCCGAGCGAGGGCGGCGCGCCGTGGCCGGCGGGCGAGAAGGTGAGGTCGGGGAGCGTCTGCAGCACCACCGTGGCCTTCGTGCGCCGCACGAGATCCGCGACGATCTCGAGGTCGCGGGCGAACTCGGCGAGCGGGCGCCCCTGCATGAGGTCGTTGATGCCCGTGCCGATGGTGACGAGCGCCGGACGCGCCGCCATCACCTTCGGGAGCTGATCTCGCCGGAGGTCGGCGGTGTTCGCGCCGCTCACCCCGAGGACCGTGAGCTTCACCGGGACACCGCTCGAGTCGAGGCGGCGCGCGAGCCGCTGCGGGTAGCCTCCGCCGCTCGCGGCGCCCACGCCGACGGCGGTCGAGTCGCCCAGCGCGAGGTAGACGAGCGGCGCGCCGCGGGCGGGCAGCGCGAAGGCGCGGCCTGCGGCGAGGGCGAGCGCCAGGGGCACGAAGAGCGCGGCGGCGCGGGCGAGACGGAGGTGCGGGATCACCCCGACAAGCTAGGCACGGCGGCCGCGGCCGCGGGCCCCATCGCCGGGGCCGCGCCTCTTCGGGGTCCCGCGCGCCGGCCGCATCCCCGGCCCGAGCCGCTCGCCGGGCCGGAGCCGCCCGAGCTTGCGGAGCGCCTTCTCGATGAGCGGACGGTTCGCCGGATCGCCCCAGCGGAGCAGCGCCTTCTGCATGCGCTTCTCGTCCATGTCGCGCGTGACGTGCACCGGCTCGCCCGTCATCGGGTGGTAGCCCGAGAAGTACATGTCCGAGGCGAGGGTCATGGGGGTCGGCATGAAGTCCTGCACCTGCTGCGGCTTCCAGCGGTTGTCCTGCAGGTAGTCCATGAGCTCCGCCGCCTGCTCGAGCGAGGACCCCGGGTGCGAGGAGATGAAGTACGGGACGAGGTACTGCTCCTTGCCGGCCTCGCGCGAGTAGCGCTCGAAGTCCTTGCGCAGCTTCTCGAACGACGACACGCCCGGCTTCTTCATGAGCTTCAGCACCGGCTCGCAGACGTGCTCGGGGGCCACCTTGAGCTGGCCGGAGACGTGGTGCTGCACGAGGGTCTTGAGGTAGCGGGCGCCGTTCCTCGTGTCCGCCTGGGCGAGGTCGTAGCGGACGCCCGAGCCGACGAAGAGGTGCTTCACGCCCTTCACCTTGCGGGCCTTCTCGTAGAGGTCCACGAGCGGGCCGTGGTCCACCGCGAAGAACTTGCAGACGGTGGGGTAGACGCAGGAGGCGCGCCGGCACACCGCGTGCGCCTCGGCGTCCGTGCAGCGCATCCCCCACATGTTGGCGGTCGCGCCGCCCACGTCGGTGATGGTGCCCTTGAAGCTCTCCTTCGAGGCGAGCGTGGCGAGCTCGCGCAGCACGCTCGCCTCCGAGCGGCTCGCGATGTCGCGCCCCTGGTGCTCGGTGATGCAGCAGAACGCGCAGCCCGCCGCGCAGCCGCGCAGGATCTGGATCGACCAGCGGATCTGCTCGAGCGCTGGGATGTGGGCCCCGCCGTAGGACGGGTGGGCCTCGCGCACGTAGGGCAGCTCGGCGATGCGGTCGAGCTCCTCGGTCGAGGGCGCCGCCATCGGCTCGTTCACCACCACGAAGCGGGTCCGCGCCCCGTGGCCGTGCCGCTGCACGAGGACGCGGGCGTTCTCGCCGTTGTGCTCGAGGTGGTAGAGGCGGCTGAACTCCGCGAAGCGCTTCTTGTCGAGGGCGATCTCCTCGTAGGCGGGGAGCTCGAGCGTCGCGCGCGCCCGCCCCTCCAGGAGGGCGAGCGCGAGGTCCGGCACCGCGAGCGCCGTGCCCGGCACGTCCACGAGGCCGCAGATGTCCTCGCCCGAGGCGAGCCGGCGCGCGATCTCCAGCACCGGCTTCTCGCCCTGCCCGTACACGAGCAGGTCCGCGCCGGAGGGCACGAGCACGGAGGGCAGCACGCGATCGTCCCAGTAGTCGTAGTGGGCGATGCGCCGGAGCGACGCCTCGATGCCGCCGAGCACGATGGGCGTCGTCGCGCCGAACGCCTCGCGGCACAGGCGAGCGTAGACGGCGGTCGCGCGGTCGGGGCGCCTGCCCGCGGCGGCGTGCGGCGTGTACGCGTCGTCGGAGCGGCGGCGCTTGTGCGCCGTGTAGTGGTTCACCATCGAGTCCATCGCGCCCGAGGTGATCCCGACGAAGAGCCGCGGCCGGCCCATGCGCAGGACGTCGGCGGTGCTCCGCCAGTCCGGCTGCGCCACGATCCCGACCTTGTAGCCCTGCGCCTCGAGCACGCGCCCGATCACCGCCGCGCCGAAGCTCGGGTGGTCGACGTAGGCGTCGCCCGTCACGAGCAGGACGTCGAGCCCGCTCCAGCCGCGGGCACGCACCTCGCCTGGGGTGGTCGGCAGGAATGCCTCGGGGCCGGCCGCGGGCGGCTTCGCGCGGCCGTTCTGGACCACCGGCAGGGGGCTCATGAGCGCGCCATACATGGCCGCCGGAGTTGGGGAAATCAAGGAGGCGTCGCCTTTTGTGGGCTCCGGCCGGCGAGGTATCATCCGCCGTCTCGCTCGGCCCCTCCCCGCCGGCTTTCCCCCCCGGAAGACCCGATGCCCGATCCCCGCAGCGTGATGCAGGAGTACCGGACCCTCGAGGCCAAGCGGCTCGCGAAGGGACTCTCGCCCGACGAGGAGCGCCGGCACGCCCAGCTCCGCGACCTCGTGGGAGGCGAGCCCGGCGGCGGGGCGCCGCGCGGCGGGTTCGACGTGAACGCGGCGGCGGCGCGGCTGCGCGAGTCGCTCCTGCCGGCGGGGCTGCGGAACCGCCCGCCCCCGCCACCCGAGCTCTCCCCGGAGCCGGAGCCCGAGCCGTTCTTCCCCGCGCCCGCCCCCGCCGCCCCGGCCGAGGTCGCCTTCGACGCCCCTCCGCCGGAGGGCGCCCTTGCGCCGCTCCTCGAGGACGGCGCGACCGCTGAGGACCTGGCGGACCTGTTCGATCCCGCCGTCCTCGGCTGGGAGGGCGATCCTGGCGCGGCGCCGCAGGGCGCGGGCGCATGGGATCCGAACGCCGCCCCCGTCGATGCCGCCGGGCAGCCCTGGGATCCGAGCGCCCTCCCCGTCGATGCCGCCGGGCAGCCCTGGGACCCGAACGCCCTCCCCGTCGATGCCGCCGGCCAGCCCTGGGACCCGAACGCCCTCCCGGTCGATGCCGCCGGCCAGCCCTGGGACCCGAACGCGGCCGCCTGGGATCCTGCGGCGGCGGGCGGGGCAGCGGGATGGGAGCCGGGCGCGTACGCCGCTCCGACCGCGGCCGGACCGTGGGACGCGGGCGCCTATCCGGCCGAGCCCGAGCTCTCCGCGCTCGGCGAGGCGGACGGGACCTTCGACCCGGCCGCGCTCGCGGGCGAGGACGCAGCTCCGGCGGAGCTCCTCGGCGCGGGCAGCGAGGCGGCGTGGGATCCGGCGCTCGCGCCGGAGGCGCCCGAGCCGACGCAGGCGCTCGACCTCGCCGCGGCCGCGCCCGAGGGCGACGCCGCGAGCGAGCTGCCCGCCCTCGAGCTCGAGCCGCTCGACGAGTCGGCCTTCGAGGTCGCGCCCGCGCCCGACGACGCGCTCGCCGGCTTCGACCCCACCGCGCTCGACGCCGCCGCGATGCCGGAGCCGACCCAGCTCCTCGGCCTCGCCTCGGAGCCCGAGCCCACCCTCACCATGCCGCTCCGGCTGGACGCCGGCGAGCTCCCGCCCGCGGGCTGGGATCCGGCGCCCGCGGCCGAGCAGGCACCGGAGGGCGCCGCGTTCGGCGCCTACGACGAGCTCGCGAGCGGCGCTCCCGCCTTCGGCGACGGCACCGACACGCTCGCCGCGGAGGGCGATGGAGTCGATCCGGCGCTCGGGCTCGATCCGTCCGCCCCGCCGCCGGTGTTCGCGCCCGCCGCGGGCGAGCTCGGCGGCGAGTACGACGACTCGGCCGCCTTCGACGTGGCCGCCGCGCTCGGCTCCCCGGACGGCGGCGGCTTCGAGGCGGACCGGCCGCTCGCGGCCGGCGGCGTCGGCGACTGGCACGCCGACCGCGCGCTCGAGGAGGGCTTCGCGCTCGCCTCGGGCGGCTCGTTCGACGCAGCCGACCCCGCCGGCGCCTGGGCGACCGCGGAGGCGCCCGCGCCGTGGGAGACCGCGCCCCCCGAGGGCGCCGGCCCCGGCGCGCCCGCTGCGCTCGGCGACCCTGACGCGAGCCTCGGGCTCGACACGGATGGCGTGACGGAGAGTCACCCGCTCCCCGCGGCGGCCGCGGCGGACGACCTCGGGCTGCCGGAGATCGTGGAGGAGCTCCCGACCGTGGACGGGGCGGAGATCCTCGAGGAGATCCCCGCCGACGAGGCGGACACGCCGCCGCCCTCGCTCGACTTCGGCGCGCTGCCGCCCGCCGCCGCGCCGCGCGCGCCCACCCTGGCGCCTGCCGCGCCGGTCCTGGCGCGCAGCGTGGCCCCTGCGGCGCCGCCGGCTCCGCCTGCCCCGGCGAGACCAGCGTCAGCCGCGGTGCCCGCCCCGGTCGCCGCCGCATCCGCCGCCCCGGCGTCATCGAGCCGAGCCGCGGGCTCGCACCGCGTGGTCGTGCACATGCTCGAGGGCACCGTGAAGCGCGGCGTCATCGAGGACGCCGACCTCGCCGCGCCGGTGCTCGCGCTCGCCTCCGCGCCCGGCGCCGCCGCCGACGAGCTCCCGACGGAGAAGATGAAGGCCATCTTCTTCATGCTCCCGCCCGGCGAGGCGCCGCCGCCGGCGGAGGGCAAGAAGGTCCGCGTGACCTTCCGCGACGGCCGGCAGGTGGCGGGCTTCGGCCCCGACTATCGCGAGGACGGCCCCGGGTTCTTCATGCTCCCCGGCGACACGCGCACGAACACCGGCCGGATCTGGGTCTACCGGGCGGCGGTGAAGGACGTGGTGGTGAGCTGACGCGCCGCGCGGCGGGCGCCGCCGCGTGTTCCGTGTCGAGACCGCGCGATGGGGAGGGCCCCGCGCGAAGCGCGGGAGGGGCGAAGCCCCTCCGGCGGGGAACCTGCGCGCACCCCCGACAGCGGGCGCGCAGGTTCACGGGCCCCGCCGCGCGGGGGTGGGGCCCCGGCGGCTCCGCCGCGGGGGCGGGGGACGCAGTCCCCCGTGAGATCAGTTTATCCAGCGGGGCGGCTCGTCCTTGCCGTCGCGGCGGACCACCTTGAGGTGCTTCGCGCGGCGGCGCGCCTCGCGCTCCTCCATGCTCCGCCGGGCCTTGCGAAAGTACCGGCCGAACGAGAAGCCGCGCGACATCACCCAGCCCAGGGCGAGCGCGGAGAAGTGCACCACGAAGCGGCCCGGGCCGCCGTAGGCGATGGCGTAGAGCACGGTCCCGAACACCACGAGCGCCGCCATCATCTTGGCGCTCATGTTCACGACTCCGAACCAGGAGAGCGGGCGGTCCGGGTACATGAGCGCCCAGACGACGAGCAGCGCGTTCACCGTGGGCCAGGCGTCGATGTGGGCGATGGCGGCGGGCGGGTAGACGATCGCGACGAGCGTCGCGAGGGCGCCGGCTCCCACGGTGATCCCGAGGAAGCGCAGGAGGAAGCGCCGCTCGCCCCACGTGAACACGAGCTGCTGCCCGAGCCACCAGAGCATGAAGCCCGCGAAGAAGAGGGTGAGCGGGCTGTCCTGGACGAAGACCCAGGTGAGGAGGCGCCAGACCTGGCCGCCGACGACGCTCGGCGGGTCGAAGGCGAGGAGCGCCAGGAGCCGCCGGTCGAGCCAGCTCCCGATGGTGACGACCGCCATCGCCACGATGAGCAAGCCCACCGCGGCGGGGACCCGTCCGCCGAACGTGAAGACGCTGCCGAGATCGGGGGGGCGGCGGCGGGCGGTGGGCATGTGGCGTCAGGCCTTTCTTCGTTCCCGGTAGAACAGGATGATCGACAGGCAGTGGAACTCCTTGTCGGAGCTCTGCGTCACCTCGCGCTCCACCACCTCGTAATCGGGGTGCTCGGCGAGCCAGCGCGTGATGTGTTCTCCCATGTGCTCCCGATCGCGCGCGAGCGTGGTCGTGAACACCTTCACCCCGGTGAAGTCCGCCATCCCGTACCCTCCCTCGGAACGGGCTGGACCCTATCGTCCCGGGAGGGCCCGGGCAAGAACGCGACGGACGGCGTCACGGCTCGACCGGGGCGAGGACGATCGCGACGCCCTGCCCGCCGCCGATGCAGGCGGACCCGATCGCCGCCCGTCCGCCGCGCCGGCGGAGCTCGTACGCGAGGTGCATCGTGATGCGCGCGCCGCTCGCGCCGAGCGGGTGGCCGAGCGCGATCGCGCCGCCGTCCACGTTCGTGCGCTCGCGCGGGAGCCCGAGCTCCTTCTCGACCGCGAGGTACTGCGGGGCGAACGCCTCGTTCACCTCGAAGAGGTCGATGTCCGCGAGGGTGGCGCCGGCGCGCGCGAGCGCGTTCTGGATCGCCGGCACCGGGCCGATGCCCATGATGGTCGGGTCCACGCCCGCGTGGCCCCAGTTCACGATCCGCGCGAGCGGGCGGACGCCGCGCCGCTCCGCGTACGCGCGGGTGGCGACCACCAGCGCGCCCGCCCCGTCGGCGACCCCGCTCGCGGCGCCTGCGTGGATGACGCCGTCCTTCTTGAACACCTTGGGCAGCTTGCGCAGCCCCTCGACGGTGGTGTCCGGGCGCGGGTGCTCGTCGCGGTCGAACGTGACGCTGCCCTTCTTGCCCTTCACCTCGACGGGGACGAGCTCCTCGCGGAAGCGCCCCGCCTCCTGGGCCGCCGCCCAGCGCCGCTGGGAGAGCACCGACAGCTCGTCCACCGCGTCCTGGCCGATCCCGTGCTGCTCCGCGAGCTTCTCGGCGGTGAGCGCCATGGGCATGCCGGCGTAGCTGTCGGTGACGGCCGACCAGAGCATGTCCTCCATCGCGGGCGGCTTGCCGAACGGGAAGCCGAAGCGCGCGCCGCGCACGACGAGCGGCGCCTGGCTCATCGACTCGGTGCCGCCGGCGAGCACCACCTCCGCCTCGCCGAGCTCGATGAGCATGGCGGCCTGGATCACCGCCTCGAAGCCCGACCCGCACAGCCGGTTCACGGTGAGCGCGGGCACGCGCTGCGGGAGCCCGGCGCGCAGCCCCACGTGCCGGGAGAGGTAGATCGCGTCGCTGCTCGTCTGCGCCACGTTGCCCATCACCACGTGGCCGTAGTCCTCCGCCGGGACGCCCGCCTGGGCGATCGCCGCGGTCGCCGCGTGCACGGCCAGGTCGGTGGCGCTCAGATCCTTGAGCGCGCCGCCGAGCGTCCCGAAGGGGGTCCGCTTCGCGGCGAGGATGACGACGTCCTTCTGGCCTGCCCGCTTCATGCGCGAAGCCTCCTCATCTAGGGATAAGGCTCGCGGTGAGGCCTTTCACGGCGAAGGCCAGGATCGCCACCGCGAGGAGGATGTTCACGACGGGGATCGCCGCCGCGGCCCGCCCCTCCGGCGAGCGCAGGAGCCGCACGGCGCGCGGGGCGTGGCGGGCGAGCATGTAGACGGCGAACAGCGCCGCGAGGACGTGGAAGGTCACGCCGGGGATGCTACGTCCCCGCCGGGCGCGGCGCGCGGCTTTCGATGGGGGTGGGTCCGCGCGCGGGCGCGCCGGGTGAGCGCCTACGCCTTCGCGACCGACGGGGCCGGGGCGGCCTTCTTCTTGCCGAGGATGCGCGCGAGGACGATGCCGATCTCGTAGAACAGGATCATCGGCACGGCCATCATGGCGAGGTTCAGCGGGTCGCCGGTAGGCGTGATGATCGCCGCGATGAGCGTGTTCACCACGATGGCGATGCGCCGGTACTTCGCGAGCGTGTCGGCGGAGACCACCCCGATGAGCGCCAGGAACGCGATGATGACCGGCACCTCGAACACCACGCCGAAGCCGAGCAGCATCCCGAGCACGAGCCCGAGGGTGGAGCTCATGGTGAGCATCGGGACGAGGCTCGCGTCGCCGGCGATGGCGAGCATCGCGGGGAACGCCGGGGGCATGACGAGGAAGTAGCAGAACGCCGCGCCGACGTAGAAGAGCAGGGTCCCGAAGAACAGGAACGGGACGACGAGCCGCTTCTCCTTGCGGTAGAGGCCGGGGGCGATGAACTGCCAGACCTGCCAGAGCACCCACGGCGCGGCCACGAACACGCCGCCGTACACGGCCACCTTCAGGTAGACCATGAGCGGCTCGATCGAGCTCGTGTAGTGCAGCACCTGCTGCTCCTTCGGCAGGGCCGCGCGCACCGGGTTCATGAGCCAGTGGAAGATGGGCTCCACGAACCCGCCCACCGCGACCATGCCCACGAGCACGCCGAGGAGCGCGTGCATGAGCCGCTTCCGCAGGTCGCGGAGGTGCTCCATGAACGTGAGGCGAACCTCGCCCTCCGGCTCCGGCGCACCGCCGGCGGGAGGGAGCTGCGGCGCGGTCGAGCTCATGCGGTCCTGGAGGGCGCAGGCGCCTCGGGGGCCGCGGCGGGCTCCTCCGCGGCGGGCGGGGGCGCCGTGCCGGCGGGCTCGGCGAGTGCGGCCTCGAGGCCCGGGACGTTTTCGGTCGTGGCGGGCGGCGGTGGCCCGGCGGGCGGGAGCGACGCGGCCGGGACCGGCGGGACCAGGGCGGGCTTCGCGGCCTTCCGCTCGTCCGCGTAGAGCTCGGTCTCGATCTGGTCCTTGATGTCGTCCGTGGCCTTGCGGACCTCCCGGAGCGTCTTCCCGAGGGTCTTGGCCGCCTCCGGCAGGCGGTCGGGCCCGAGGAGGAGGAGCGCCAGGATGGCGATGATCACGATCTCGCCGAAGCCGAGGCCGAACATGCGTCGCCCATATAACACGGGCGAATCCGGAAGGCTTCGCGCGGTCGTTGCGGCGCCGGCTCGCCGCGCCTAACTCTCCGGCGCATGGCCTACTGGCTCCTGAAGACCGAGCCCAGCGCGTACGCGTGGGACGACCTCGTCCGCGAGGACACCACCGCCTGGACCGGCGTCTCGAACGCGCAGGCGCAGGCCAACCTGCGCGCGATGCAGGCGGGCGACCACGCGGTCATCTACCACTCGGGCGAGAAGCGCGCCGTGGGCGTGGCGGTGGTGGTGCGCACCGCCTACCCCGACCCCGAGGGGAGCGGGACCGTCTGCGTTGACGTGCGGGCGGTGGGGCCGCTCCCCGCGCCGGTCCCGCTCGAGGCGCTGAAGCAGGAGCCCACGTTCGAGGGCTCGGCGCTCCTCCGCCAGGGACGGCTCTCCGTCGTCCCGCTCTCGCCGGCGGAGTGGCGCGATCTCGTCGGGGTGGCGGAGATCATCGCCAAGACCGGCGGCCTCCGCACCGACGAGCGCTTCTGAAGCACGCCGCCCTGGCCGCTCGGCGAGCGCCCGCTCGCCCGCGGGCGCTACTGCATGAACAGGTCCTGCACCTCGACCTTCTGCTGGCCCTCCTTCACGGCGGTCGGCTCGGTGCCCTGCTTGAACGGCTCGAGCACGCCGCGCCCGTCCCCCGACGGCTTCCCGGTCTCGGGATCGATCCGCACCTCCACGATGCCGGGGGGCGCGGCGAACTCCGGCTGGGGCCGGCCCTCGAGCGCGGTGCGCATGTAGGAGAGCCAGATGGGCAGCGCCGCGTGACCGCCGGTCTCGTACCGGCCGAGCGGCGTCACGTTCACGTCGTAGCCCAGCCACACCCCGGTCGCGAGGTCGTGGGTGAAGCCCATGAACCAGGTGTCGAACGAGTCGTTCGTCGTGCCGGTCTTGCCCGCGGCGGGCTTGCCGAGCGCGGCCGCCCGGGCGCCGGTGCCGACGGTCGCGACCTCGCGCAGCAGCCGCACGAGGATGTACGCGGTCCGCTCGTCCATCACCCGCTCGCGCGGGCGCGTCACCTCGGCGAACCCCGCCGCGAGCCGCTCGTCGAGCCCGACCCACGGGTCGCGCCAGTCGGCGCGATCCTCGAGCACGTTCCCGTCGCGGTCGAGGACGCGCTTCACGAGCGCGGCGGGGCGCTTCTCGCCGTAGCGCGCGAAGAGCGCGTACACGTTCGTGAGCTCCCACAGGTTCACGCAGGACGAGCCGAGCGCACTGCCGAGCTCGAGCTTCACCGGCGTGGTGAGCCCGAGCGCCTTCGCCCACTGCGCGAGCGCGAGGGCGCCGGCCTTCGCGGTGAGCGCCTCGGCGGTCTTCACCGCGGGGATGTTCATCGAGTTGACGAGCGCGGTGCGCAGCGTCACGTCGCCCTTGAAGTCCTGCCCGTAGTTCTGGGGCTTCCAGCTGTTCTCGTCGTCGCGGAAGACGATGGGCGCGTCGGTGAGGATCGTCGCCGGCGTATAGTCGAGCTTCTCGATGGCGGCGGAGTAGACGAGCGGCTTGAACGCGGAGCCCGGCTGGCGGCAGGACTGGAACGCGCGGTTGAACTCGGAGGCGTCGAAGTCGTAGCCGCCCACCATCGCCACCACGTAGCCCGTCCACGGGTCCACCGAGACGAGGGCGCCCTGCAGCTTGGGCTCCTGCTCGAGCGAGAAGAGCAGCTCCGCCTCCGGCACCGCCGAGGCCTTCCCCACCGCGAGCTCCTTCTCGCGCCTCTGCAGCTGCTCCCGCGTCACGCGGCGGAGGAGCACGACGTCGCCCGCCTTCACCGCCACCGAGGGGCGGGAGATGAGCGCGTCGGGGTAGGAGACCTCCGGGTTCGGGCGGCGCGCCCAGCGCATGCCGGAGACGGGGAGCAGGCCGCGGTTCTCGCCGATCTCGACCTCGGCCGCGTCGGCGCCCACCCGCGCCACGATCCCCACGCAGTAGTCGCCGGGCTCGAGCGAGCCCTTCGGCCAGGCGCGCGCGAGCCGGCTGGCGAGCTCCCTGCGCTCGTCGCTCCCGGGGGCGACGTTGGCGACCGGCCCGTTGTAGCCCTGGCGGTGGTCGACCTCCATCAGCCCGGAGAGCATCGCCGCCTGGGCGGCGCGCTGCTTCTCGAGGTCCATCGCGAGCTCCACGCGGAGCCCGTCGTGGAGGAGCCGGTCGTTGCCGTAGCGGTCCACCACGTAGCGGCGGCCCTGCTCGACGTAGAACGGCGCCGTCTCGCGGAACACGTCGTCGACCCCGAAGACCTTCACCTCCGCCTCGGAGCCGCGCCGCCGCTCCTCCTGCGTGATGAAGCCCTCCTCCGCCATGCGGCGCAGCACGTAGCGGCGCCGCTCCTTGGCGGCCTCCGGGTGGGAGAAGGGCGAGTAGCGCGACGGCGCCTGCGGCAGCCCGGCGATGAGGGCCGCCTCCTCGAGCGTGAGCTCCTCCACGTTCTTGCGGTAGTAGTTCTCGGCCGCCGTCTGGACCCCGTAGCTGTGGTGCCCGAGGTAGACGCCGTTCAGGTACAGCCAGAGGATCTCCTCCTTCGTGAACGCGCGCTCGAGCCGCTTCGCGAGGATGAACTCCCGGATCTTGCGGGCGAGGCTCCGCTTCGTGCCCGACTCGAAGCCCTCCGCGCTGATGAGCAGCGACTTCGCGGTCTGCTGGGTGATGGTGGAGCCGCCCTGGATGCGGCGCCGCAGCACGTAGGTGTTCACCGCGGCGCGGAGCGTCCCCTTCCAGTCGATGCCGCCGTGCTCGAAGAAGTCCTGGTCCTCCGAGGAGATGAACGCCTGCACGAGCTGGCGCGGGATGCGCGCGTATGGGACGACCTTGCGCCGCTCGACGAAGAACTCGCCGGCGATCTGCCCGTCGCCGCTCGTGAGCTCGGTGATGATGGGCGGCCGGTAGTCGGCGATCCTGGGCAGCTCCGGGAGGCTGCGCGAGAAGTACAGGTAGCCCGCGATCCCGGCGACCACCCCGGCGTTCACCGCCACGATGGCGAGGAAGATCGCCCAGCGGAGGAGCCGCCGGACGAGAGGCCGGGGGGGCGGGACCCCGTCGAGGACCACGCGGGAGGGGGCGTCCGTCGTGCCCCCGGTTTCGACCGTCGGATCGCGGCTGTCGCTCATCGGCTGGCGAATCTAAGCCCCGGGTCCGGGTGAGTTCAACGCTCGCCGTGTGGGCGGGCCGGCGCCCTGGCCCCCGCCCGCTCGCCCGGGCCCACCCCGGGCGCCGCGAGGTTCGCGCGCGAGAGCGCCTCCGCGAGCTCCTCCGGGAGCGGCGCCTCGAGCTCGAGCCGCCGCCCGCCCGTCGGGTGCGGGAGCTCGAGCCTCCAGGCGTGGAGGAACATGCGCCGGAGGCCCCAGCGCTGCTTCGCGGCGCGGTTCGCGGGGAAGTCTCCGTAGCGCTTGTCGCCGAGCACCGGGTGCCCGATCGCCTCGAGGTGGCGGCGGATCTGGTGCGTGCGCCCGGTCTCGATGCCGACGGCGAGGAGCGAGGCCTCCTTGCCGGAGGACAGGACCTTCCAGCGGGTGAGCGCCTCCTGCAGGTTCACCCCCCGCGCCGCCTTGGAGCGCGCGGTCTGCTCGTGCTCGGAGAGCGGCAGGTCGATGGTGCCGACCTCGCGCGGCATCTTCCCCTTCACGAGGGCGAGGTAGGTCTTCTTCACCCCTTCGCCGCTGGTGAAGATCTCGGTGAGCCCCACCATCGCCTTGCGCGTCTTCGCGACCAGCACGACGCCGGAGGTGTCGCGGTCGAGGCGGTGCGCGGGCGAGGGCTTGAACTCGGTCGGCGGCAGGTCCTCGGGCGTGCGGAGGTGCGCGCGCGCCATCTCCACGAGCGTCGCGCCGGTGATGCCGGTGCCGGGGTGGGCGGCGAGGCCGGCCGGCTTGTCCACCGCGAGGACGTCGGCGTCCTCGTGCAGCACGCCGAAGGTGACCTCACCCCCCCGCGCCGCGCCGCGCGCCGGCTCCGGCCGCGCGAGGAGCCGCTCCTCGTCGCCGCGGATCACGACCGTGTCGCCCGCCTGCACGAGCTGCTCCGCCTTGCCCCGCGCGCCGTTCACCCGCACCTTGCGCGTGCGGAACATCTTGTAGACGTGCGAGAGCGGCACGTCGCGGAGCGCCTTGCGCACGAGCTTGTCGAGCCGCTGCCCGGCGGCGTCCTCGGAGATGGTGATCGTCAGCACCGGGATGTTCTACAGCACCCGCCCGCTCCGGACGACTCCGGCGCGCCAGCGGGGCGGGCGCCTCGCGCGCCGGCCGCCGCTCCGCGGGCCCGCGCGCAGGGTCGTGCTCGGTCGCTTCAGGCCGGCGCGTCGCGCGGGCGCAGCTCGAGCGGCGTGGTCTTCACGAGCGAGACCACCAGCATCACGCCCGCCACGAAGGCGTCGTGGAACGCCACCCACGCCTGCGTGTGCGGGAACCAGATCGTCGTCACGAGCAGCCAGCCGGCGAGGGCGGTGTTGAGGAAGCGCAGGGCGGGCGCGTAGAGGGCGAGCAGCGCGGTGGTCGCGACCCAGATCCCCACGAGCCAGGTGCTGAACCCGACGCCGCCGTCGCGCGGGAGCAGGAAGGTCGAGGCGAAGAGCCAGAGCCCGAGCGCGATGTTCACCGCGCGGACGCGCACGCTCGACGCGACCGGCGTGAAGGGAGGCAGCCCGTGCATGCCACGAACCTGCGCACCATCCGTGCATGGGCAAGCGGCCCGCGCCCTCCGCGCGCCTCCCCGCTCGCCCCGCCGGCGCGCGGCGCCCCGCGACCCCGCGGTCCCGTCCGCGCGCGGAGCGGCGCGGCCACCCCCGCCCGCTCG